>JAGQKX010000143.1 GCA_020429905.1 candidate division WWE3 bacterium | reverse complement strand
GATAAGTATAAACACATTAAAGATCTCCAAGAAAAAAATAACGTCGTGATGATGGTGGGCGATGGAGTCAATGATGCTCCTGCCCTCACCCAGGCGAATGTTGGGGTGGCCATCGGCGCTGGGACCGACATCGCGGTAGAGGCGGGAGATGTTGTTCTGACGGAGAGTAATCCGGGCGATATCGTGCGCTTGGTGGTATTAGCTCAAAAAGTTTATCGCAAAATGCAAGAAAACTTAGCATGGGCATTGGGGTATAACATCATAACTATCCCTCTTGCCGCAGGGATTTTGGCTCCATGGGGTTTTTTTCTTCCACCAGGAGTCGGGGCATTTTTGATGAGTCTGTCGTCAGTGATTGTGGTGATTAATGCATTCCGGTTAAAGAAGGCCACTCTCGACTAGAGACTACCAACATTTCGAGAATCTAATCGAATATTTTACGTTCAATTCCTACATATTTTTGATTTTCCTTTATATAATAACTATATGAACCAGAAGGGTTTCGCGGCATTTATCGTTATTGCGGTATTTTTTGGAATCATTATTGGTACCGGGTTGATCTGGTATCAGCAATCTCGTGAAGAGACCCAATCAGAAAGCACAACTGATTTAGTAACGGACTCTTCAGAAAAACAACTAACTCTGATTGAAATAAAAATCCATCAATATAGCTCAAATCCAGATTTAGCCGGGGATTTATTAACGCTTAGTTCCAAAACCAGTTTTAAGAACGTGAAGGTTGAAGAAAATGGGAATAATTCGGTACAGGTATCTTCTGATGATGGGGGGACTCTATTTATATCAGCAGGGAAATCGGAAAGCGGAGGGGTTCATGAATATATCCCAGATGCGGCAATTCTCGATAATGAAGCTTTTGGCATACAAATCTATAGAATTAATTCCGACTACGAACAGATAGTATACAAGGAGTATGTTGGTGATAATTCTGAAGATAATTACTCCTACTACGTTGGGGTTGGTGATGGGGACTTAGGATGCAATTCTAATGTATCCAATTACTGCGGTCCTCAAGAGCTAGATTTGGAGCAGACGAATATTGTTGTCTACTGCAAGGGGGATTCCTCGACCGAAATCGAATTCTGTGATGAGATTGTTTCAAACCTATATTTAGGAACGAATACTGTTCAGCCTCAACCTACACCATTTTGCAGTTCAGGTTTTGCATATTATGAAAATGATTATTTTAGTATCTGTTACCCAAGCAAACTTACACTTTTTGAGGAAAGAGAAGTCCAAGATCAAAACGATAATGAGTCATCAACGCGCGTCTTTTTTTCTAATAGCGAACGAAATGATGCATTACGGATTGAATCAGATGGATACTTTGACTCTGGCCCTGTTCAATGTTTAGAAGAAAGCGATGTCACTGTGGATGGATATGATGCGACAAGATATATATTTAGTGAGGAATTATCTCCCTGTGGATCAATAACTTATATGATGACAGAAATTATTAGAGAAAATCAGGGTAATTATCTTATCGGCTATCAATCTTCAGATAAGGAGGAATACGAGATTATTGAACAATCTCTAAAGATTTTAAACAGATAGCTCGTTTTACACTACGAAGTAATTGTACTTCATACGAGTTGCGTATCTTGTACAATAACAGTATGAACCAGAAGGGTTTTGCGGCATTTATCGTTATTGTGGTGTTTTTTGGAATCATTATTGGTACCGGGTTGATCTGGTATCAGCAATCAAGGAATATTGAACCCAATAATTCTACTTCGGGAAGTACGGCATTAAGTCCTACAATCGATCCAGTACCAACAATTAATAATGATTGGGAGGAAATTCAATTGACAATGAATATCCTTGTTCAGGGTGAAGGGTATTATCCATCCAAGGAAGTGAAAATGCTGATTCCTAAGGATAGTAAAATGAATCTAAATGAGAACAAAGACGAAGTGACTATAGAAGATAATGATTTTAGTTTGCGGATTAGAGTATTTTCTGATGCTTCGAGTATTCCGTATGGTTATGA
>JAGQKX010000142.1 GCA_020429905.1 candidate division WWE3 bacterium | reverse complement strand
GTATGTACTCAGCAGTGGCCGAACAAGAGCAATACCAGAAAAGCCTCATATTTAACCGAGCATACTACGCGCAATCTACCCTCGGTCAAGCTGCATATGAAGATCAGCAATCTTTATTAGAATCTTCAACAACTGGGTATATCCGGTCACTCCTCGACGCCTCTTTCACTGATAAAAACGGCACCCTATATCTTTCGGAAACCATATACGATGACAATAACGACGAAGCCACTATTCTGGATCAGGTATTGGGTACCGATAGAGAAATGTATGAAACTCAATCAATGGCTTTAACAATCGGAGGAAAATCCATCAACGCTACAGCGTATATTTTTGATGAATCCTCCATACCGAGTACCAAACCAATGCGCTTAGATGGTGACACAACAGAACTTATGGCACCAGAAACAATGCCGGAGGTATACGACGACACAGCCTATACATCGGCTACCATCATATTCACTCACGATGGCTTCCGATATGTTCTAGCTGTTTCAGGCTCGGCAGAACTTTCTGCTGCCTGGGAAAGTATTTAGTTTCTCCACATTTACCGCGCTTGACACCGCCAAACCACAGCAACGGCAACAATTGATCGACCTGGTCAAAAATCTCCCCGACAACGGTGACTCCGTGATCGCTTTCTAACCATACCAAAGTCGCGTTACAATATACTTCATGAAGAAATATTTTCTGGGTACGGCAGGAGGCTGGGTTCTCATCCTCGTTTCATTTTCTTTACAATTATTACACTGGAGAGTGGTACATGAACCTGGAATTGGAGCGGATGATTATACTCATATGTATGTTACCTATATTTTTTTCCGAATGTTGGGTGCGGCATCAATGATATTTTTCAGTATAAAAATTTTGAAAATCGACAAAAAGAAACTTCTGCACGCGTTATTTTTCTGCATAGTAGCGACCGTCTGTTATGTTCCGTTTTTTTTACTGACGCTTCTATTTTTAGTCTAAAATCTAAACAGCGAGTGTAAACGAAGAAAGGATATCTATAAGTTCCTGAAACTCTCCATTGGTGTGATAAAACCCAAGAATCGTTACTGAGTCATCATCGTTCTGGGGAATGGTTACTCGAAAACTTTTGTAATCTTCCCCCCCTGAGGCATTACCTGAACTAAAAAACTCCGCTTCATATTCGCGCGAACCAACGGTAATTTTTTGGGTAGGTAATTCGGTACAGGCGTCTCGGTCACATGGTTGCATCGAATGAGATTGGGTCATAAACCAGAGTTCCTGCTGTTTGGTTGTGTTTGGATCATAGGTGACGTCCTCCTCATATAAGCTAAAATATTGGTACTGAGCACTACTATAATCTTCGTAATATGCCCACCCAACTGGTACCGTAATACCAAAACCCATATCAGAATTTGAATATGGACCACTGTAATCAACAGAATTATAGAGAGAATCTTCTTGTGAATCAGGCTGGGACGATTGGTTTGAGATAACTACATAGGCCCCCCCACCAATTCCTACCAAAACCACTAACGCAATGAGTAAAAGAAGCGGAGCAAAACCGCGTTGCATCATAAACAAATCATCTCAAAAAAAATATCTAATTTCAATCACGACTGTTACAATGACAACATGTCAAAATTTTATAACCCCATACGATCTCGCAATATCTATCAGCCCTTTAGCGAAAAGCCGTTCAAACTAAGCCGAAGCAAAATAGATCTCTTCATTGACTGTCCGCGATGCTTTTACCTGGACCGACGACTGGGCGTCGGGCGCCCACCGGGGTTCCCTTTTGCGCTTAATAGTGCCGTCGATGCGCTATTAAAAAATGAATTCGATGCACTCAGAAAAACAGGCACGCAACACCCACTCCAAGAACAATACGGTATCGATGCCGTGCCGGTGGCACATGAACATTTAGATCAATGGCGAGAAAATTTTGTCGGTGTGCAATTTCATCATGAACCAACCAACCTAATTATCACTGGAGCCATAGATGACCTCTGGAAAAATTCACTCGATGAGTATATCGTGGTGGACTACA
>JAGQKX010000141.1 GCA_020429905.1 candidate division WWE3 bacterium | reverse complement strand
TATGAGTTGTAATATTAAAACTTTTTATATCTTCTTTAGTTTCCTTCAAATTTTCTTTACGGCCCATAAACTCATCCACTTAAAAAACCTCCAACGGCGAGTCCAGATCTACTTTTTTACCAACCTTCAGATAATCAATTCCCAGCGCTGGATACGTAGCCTTGATACCTCCAGAAATAAATTTTTTGTCTCTTTTGACCAGTTTTTCGGTATCTTCGATCATCTTGAGATAATTTTCTTCTGGAAGACGCATACAATCGGGCTGGACAATCATAAAGGGCTCTTCGGGATGCTGCATAGACATGGTTAAAAATGCCAATCCTTCTGCCGGGCCGCGGTTTTTAGCAATATCTGGTTCAATAATAAAATTTTTAGGTGAGATTAAGGGGGCTTGCTCAAGTGCAGTGCCCATATATCGGCGTTTGGTTGAAATATAAATATCTTCGGCGGGAAATTGGCGCAATAATAGATTGATCGTGTAGGTGAATAGTGATTCAGTACCGATTACGTGTTGAAACTGCTTAGGTTTTGCCTCTCTGCTATAGGGCCAAAGTTTGGTGCCCTGGCCACCAGCGGTCACAATAAGTTTCATAGTTTAATCGTATATGAGTGGTTCCGAAGCTGTTTCGGAATCTAATAATCTTTTATTAGCTTCTCAAACAAATTCGGAATGGCAATATATATTGAAAAAGGAGCGTCTAATCTTCGTAATGTTTATGCAGTTCTTTGATAAAATCGACAACCCACGTTTCTGGGTTTCCAGAATAGTATTTTTTACCTTCTTCATCCTCGAGGACCCAAGGCTCTGTTGAGACAACAACTTCCTTCTTTTCTGGATCCCATTCGAGGTTCGTCACTTCAGTTAAATCATGCGGTTCGTACTGGTCAACATTTTCTTCAGGAATAGCGTTTTTAATTGAAACAGTGTATTCGGGGTGATGTTCGTGAAGGTGATCGACGAGATCTTGGGTGATCTGGTCTCGGTCTTTCATGGCCTCAGCTCCTTGATCGTCATAATCCTTGGCGACCATTCGAACGAGTTCGCAATTTTCTTCATCACAGAGCATGAACACTTCTCCGGAATCCGGATCATAATCAAATTTGGTACTTGGCCAGAGAGTAATATTTTTAGAATTTTGGCAAATAGGGCAGACGCGTCGATGGCGCATACGGGCATCTCGGACTTCATAGGGAGTATCCACATTAACGAAAAGCGGGTAATACCCTTCTTGTTCGAAGTGATCGATCAACTCGAGTGCATTCTCAACTTGTTCAGGAGATCGTGGAAAACCGTCAAGAATGATGCTTTTTTCTGGGGTATCAGCGAGTGCTTTTTTGATGAGCGCAAGAATTACTTCGGTAGCTTTAAGTCGGCTTCCTTCGAGTTCTACGAATGGTTCAAGCATTTCATGGATTTCTTCACGGGAGATGTTTTCTGGAAAATGTTCAGCTAATTCATCAGCAACCTTTTCAATATCCTCTTCACTCAAACGCTGCTGTAGCTCTCGAGCCAGATCACCGGCTGAGATCTGTTCAAAGTGATCGGGGAATGCTTTTTGAAGGAGTTTGCTTCTGGTGCCTTTGCCGCTGGCTTTTTGGCCAATGAAAAAAAGCAACAACGGCTTATCCTTGAGTTTGGCATCAAGATCAGTACGTTCAGTTTCTGTTCTGTCTAACATGGATTGGATCGGGTCAATTTCTGGCATATGTGAGTCTTGATTATAAATTGGGTATGCGTATTTGGCAACAGCTTATAGTTTACAAACTATTACCTCTCTGTAATGAGCTGAAATCATTCTTCCTCGGTTTGATAGCGGCAGTAGGTCGAATGACAAACTGAATTTTTTATCCCACAACAGTAATATAAACAGCATGTTGACTTGATTCACAGCTTCGATACTATCCAATTAATCAAGTTTAGCCTGTAACAGCGTAAAAAGAACCCAGGGCTGAGAACACTCTGCATGCAATTTCTTATTGGAAAAGGGGGCGTAGCTCAATGGATAGAGCGATTCTCTCGCAAGGATTAAATAGGAGTTCAAA
>JAGQKX010000140.1 GCA_020429905.1 candidate division WWE3 bacterium | reverse complement strand
GATGCGCTGCGGGAGACACTGCGCACACAAGGATATTAGGTGGAGGACACGAGTGAAGGTCCGATATTTAAGAGTGGAAAGTGAGGGTTTGGTCTCCTTGAAGGGCAAAATTAGGTCATAAGTATTGCTTGGTAATTTTTTATGATTATGCTACAATTCGACCGTTATAAACGCGATGTAGCAAAAACTACCTTGCGTCATTTATGAACACATACGAAGTAGTCATTATTACTAAAACAGGCATGGATCAAAAAGAGACCGACTCGTTGGTCACCAAGGTTGTTGAGGGCATTGGTGGTACGGTTGATTCTACAGATCCGTGGGGGGACAGAAAATTCAGTTATCCGATCCAAGGACATGTCATCGGTTCGTACTGTACGTACATGGTTTCGTGTGAAGCCAATAAATCAGCTGAATTAAAGAGATTGTTAGGATTTGAAGAAGAGATCCTCCGATCAATGGTTCTTACCAAAAAAGACTAAAATTTATTATAAAGAGTTTATATTTTCTGGGAGGTGAATAAAGACTATGGCATCGAGAAGTTTAAATAAGGTCATGATCATGGGAAACATGGTTCGTGATCCTGAATTACGATACACATCAAAAGGTACACCCATCTGTACGTTTACCATCGCAACCAATCGAGAATGGAGTCCAAGTGATTCAAATGATACCCGTGAAGAAACGGAATTTCATAATGTAGTAACGTGGAGTAAACTAGCCGAATTATGCGCAGACTTACTGTACAAAGGTCGTCGCGTATACGTAGAAGGCCGTTTACAAACTCGTGATTGGGTTGATGAAGAGTCAGGTAAGAAAATGTACCGTACTGAAATTGTTGCCGAAGAGATGATTGCTCTTGGCCAGCCTAAAAGCGGCGGTAACGATGAAGAACCAGCTCCGTTCCCAACGGAAACGGCTAAACCGCAGCCTCAGGAGGAAAACAAAGAAGCCCAGCAACCAACTGAAGAGGTTCAGCTTCGAGAAGACAACAGTGGAGGAGAGAACGATATTCCTTTTTAGGTCTTGGGTGAGGCGCATTATGATATCTCAAGACCGTTTGGAAATAGGAGAGAACAAAGGCGTTATGTTATAATGCTTCAGCATTGGGTTGATTTTCGCTTGTAGAAAGTGATATTATAACGACCGCACGCTGAATATTTAATTATTATGCAAGTTATAGCTCGAAAGAAAATTGAACGACCAGAAAAATGTTACTTTACTGAACGGGGAATTACTCCTAATTATCGGGATGTAGAGACATTAAAGAAATTTCTCACTCCACGAGGGAAGCTTCTTGCACGTTCAAAGACAGGCGTAACTGCCAAAAACCAGCGCCTATTGGCTGAGGCCATTAAACGGGCCCGAGAACTCGCCCTCATCTAGTTTCTGATTTCCATAATCCGAATAAAATTTTTAATTTGTGAACACCGCTTTTTATGGTGTTTTTTTCTTATCTATAACGGCTATTATTCCATTCCGATCTCGCTCGCCAGATGATACAATCCAATTACCATGTCACTGACTGCCCAAACTTATTTAATTTCACAAACGTCAGACGCGTTCTATCGGAGTCATCTTTTTGTTAAATTACATGATGAACTCGAGGTAATTGATACTCAGTTTGTCCCCACTTTTGTTGAGAAAGATCTCTATTTCGATTCTCTGCGCAAGAAGTGGTTTCGTAAGGGCACCGCAGAATTAACCATTACTAACCGAAAAATATTCAATCTCGAATTTGCGAAAGAGGCATTCCCGCGCCATAAGGTGTTGGTGCTAGATATTGGAATGACCAAAAGTTCGTTAGTCGTGTTTCAGGACGGAGTATTTAAAGTTAAAGAAGAAGAGCTTGGCATGGGACAAGGATTATTTAATTTGCTTACTCCCACTAAAAATCGAGATGAGATATTTGACTTCATTCCTTCAGACATAGATAGGCAGCAAGTTTTTGATTATCTAGCCGAAAAAACACAATATCCAGCAAGACTGCCCGCTACAGGAAGGGAACGATTGATTGAGTTTGCTGCGGTTAAACAAATAATCAAGCAATTCTCTGAAAACAACCAACAATCGTTTTTGCCTCCGAGGCAGAGTATTAGGGA
>JAGQKX010000013.1 GCA_020429905.1 candidate division WWE3 bacterium | reverse complement strand
CTCTTCGATCGCCATGCATGTGGATATTCGCGCAAATACCGTTGACCCCGACCCCAATGTTCAGGTTAACTTATTGGAAGTACTTCGTTCAGGATTGGAGTCACCATTCTTAAGTCCTGTCGCTTCACTTCGATATCTCCTGGCTGTATTAATTGTCCTTGCTTCTTTCGTCATCGGTTTCGCCTCATTTAGTAGAATTTCCGGTAATGGCGTTGAAGCACTTGGCAGAAATCCTTTGGCAAAAAGATCCATTCAGGCAACAATCGTCTTCAACTTCATTTTGACAGCGTTTATTATGTTTATTGGTTTGGGGTTAGCATATCTAATTCTAATATTATAAACTGGATAATATGATCACGAGCGAACCATTATTTACTATCATTGCCCTGGCCTTCATCTTCCTCTCTCTATTAGTAATCGTTTTAGCCGTGCTTGCTTTTTACAACCTTTTTAGCCGTTGGCTCGGATTTCTCCAAAAAGAACAAGACAAAGATGAGGAGGAAATTATTAATAATGCCTATAACGAGGCATTTAAAATAATCGAACGGGCTAAAAATGACGCCATGAAGACGATTGAAAACGCTAATAGCGATGCCCAAAAGACTCTGCTAAAAACCCAAAAACTCTCTGAAAACACAGCCGAATCTTGGAAATCTAAGCTCGCAGAAATATCCGAATCTTACGAAAAGACGTTCGAAGGAGCGACCAAAAATTTAGTTGATTTTTATCAAAATCTGATTGAAGAGCAAAAGAAAGAAAGTGTTGGTACCGTTGAAGAAACATCTCAATCTCTTGAACACGAAGTGCTCGATGAAGTAGCTGATTTTAAAGACATATTAGAAAAGGAAACGCATGATTTTGAAAAAACACTCTACCAACAAACAATCGGTGTTGAAGATGAAACTCGAAAACAAATTTCAGCAGAATATAAAAAAGCCAAAGCTGATATTGAAACCTACAAAAAACAGCGCCTTGCTGAAGTTGATCATTCCATTGTTGAAATCATCGATAAGGTCGCGCGTGATGTCATTGGTTCTGCCATGACCATCGAACAACATAAGGATCTCATCTTTGAATCACTCAATAAAATAAAAGAAGAGAATCAACTGCCCCATGACACCGATTGAAACCATCAAAACAACTACTGATCTTCACCTGATCCGACAGGATTTTCAAGTTCTGTTGGATGAACTCTATACCAATAAGCCCGAAAGCTTTGGTGAAACACTCCGAACGAGAGTGAGTCACAAAACACATCTTTTTCTTACCATGTACTTTCAGAAAAATAACCTCGATTTCAAAAATACCGACACCATAGAAAAGAATCTCAAAAAGATTATTGATGAGTTCAACGATCTAAATGAGATTCATCTCACTATCGCACTTGAGCCCGATCCAGGGCTTATTTCTGATATGTATCAATGGTTTAAGGAGAATAACTACTCTAATTTTGTTCTAAACATTTCTGTGGATCCTCGAGTTATCGGAGGGGCCGTTATTTCAATTGACGGTAAATACTACAAATATTCTATCGCCGACGACTTGGAAGCTTCCCTCATTGAATTAAATAAAAACCTTACTCAACTCAGAAAAATAGATGCCTACACCGGTTCCTAGTACGGCATTATCAAAGATGTATGCATGACGAATCACAAAAAAGTTTTGAATCATACTTGGAAAACGCTAATGAGGTTGGTTTTGTAGAGAAAGTAATCCACCCTATCACTCACATAAAAGGATTGCCAGGAGTGCATCCAGAGGAACTTGTCGTTTTTGAAACTGGTGAATTGGGTCAGGTGTTTTCTGTAAATGAAGACTCACATGAGATTCTCTTATTCAAAAAACAGCCGGCTAAGATTGGAACACGCGTTGCCCGTACCCAGAAAACACTTGAGATACCGCTCACGAATGAATTATTGGGTAAAACCATTTCTCCCCTTGGAATCGATGTTCAGACAGGTCAGTCTATCCAAGGACAAGAATATCGCGATCTTCGATCAATTCCTCCTGGAATCAGTGAACGAGCCAAAATAACGAGCCCACTCATCACTGGCGTGAATATTGTGGACTTACTCATTCCTCTAGGTAAAGGTCAGCGAGAACTCGTCATTGGTGATCGTAAAACGGGAAAAACTAACTTCCTTCTACAGACCATGCTGACCCAATCACAGGCAGGCACGATTTGTATTTATGCCGGTATTGGGAAACGGCTTTTAGAGATCAAACAGGTAGAAGAGTTTCTTAATCAGAACAATATCCGTAACAATAGCATTATTGTCGCCTCAAGCGCCTCTGAATCGATCGGAACAATCTACCTAACGCCTTATACCGCTATGACAATTGCGGAATATTTTAGAGATCAAGGTCGAGATGTATTAATCATTCTTGACGACCTCACCACACATGCCAAATATTATCGGGAGATTTCATTGCTTGCTAATCGCTTTCCAGGACGAAGTTCTTATCCGGGAGATATGTTTTTTGAACATGCCCGATTATTAGAACGAGCGGGTAATTTTAAAACAGAAGACGGAAAAGAAGTCTCTATCACCTGCCTACCAGTCGCCGAAACGATTGAGGGTAACATCTCTGGCTACATACAAACGAATCTTATGTCTATCACCGATGGTCATATTTTCTTCGACAATGAGCTATTCGCGCAAGGCCGACGACCAGCCGTCAATTATTTCTTATCCGTCACCCGTGTCGGAAGACAGACACAGTCTACGATCAGGTGGGGAATCAACAGAGAACTTAACACTTTTCTTGGTTTTTTGGAAAAAACTCAAAGTTTTGTTCACTTTGGAGCGGAACTCAACGAAGGTATTACTACCCTGCTTTCTATGGGTGAGAAAATCACCAGTTTCTTTAACCAGCATATGAGTGTCGTCATCCCGATAAATCTACAAGTCCTACTTTTTTCTCTCATCTGGATTGGCACCTGGCAAACGGCATCCAAAAGCGAAATGAGTACGGACATGCAGCAAATTACAAACAAATACCTATCTGATGAAGAATACAGGTCGAAATTGCACTCAATAATCGATTCTGCTAAAGACTTTAATGCCCTACTCGGCATATTGAGTAAGGAAGGCAAAGGCCTCGTCGAGCTCGCTAAGAAATAATGATCTATGATTAACCAACAAGAAATAGCCGAAGAAATCAAAAGTTTATCTAGTTTACGCAATATCATTGAGACCTATCAGGAGATCGCTGCTACACGTATGCAACGCGTTAAGGATTCAGTACTGAGGAATCGTGATTTCTTAGCAGACCTTCATGATATTTATTCTGAATTGCGGACTTCGTACGTTCGCGAGTTAGATCGTATTATCAAGCGCAAAAACAGAAGTCTGTTAGCAAACAGTACCGATTTTAGTTTACTCACCAGAAACAACAAGTCTGTAAGTGTGCTTTTATCTTCCAATACTAAATTGTATGGTGACATTATTAAGAAGACATTTAATCGGTTCAAAGAAGAGATTAATACGAACGAATCAGATATTGTCATCGTCGGCAAAGTAGGTCTTCAGATGTTCAAGGAGGCCGCTATTGACCGTCCATACACTTTCTTTGAGCTTTCTGACAGTATTCTTGATGATAAGGCGTTTAATGAGGTAATCGAACAAATTAAACCATATGAAAAGATAACTGTATATCACGGAAAATTCGAAGATATTTTATCTCAAATCGCATCCACAACCGAAATTTCAACCAACCTTCCAACTGGTGAACCCTCTTCGAAAGACAACGAAGAGACAAAACCAGCAAATGTCCGCAGGAGCTATATTTTCGAACCGTCGTTAGAGGAAGTACTTATCTTTTTCGAAACGGAGATTTTAGCCTCAATTCTGGAACAAACGGTAAACGAGTCTAACCTTAGTAAATTTACCTCCCGGATGATTAGTTTGGACTCAACAGTAGAAAATATCAATAAGAATCTAAAACAGGCTAACTTTACCAAACAATGGCTCAGGCACAGAGAATTGAATAGAAAACAGCTCGATTCTTTATCTGGACTGACGCTTTGGAACAGTTAAACTATAAACATGCAAGACTCATACCATAATGCAACCAACTCAGGAACAATTGTCAGTGTGCGCGGTCATATTGTAGAAGTTGAATTTCTGACTGACCCAAAACCGAGCGTGCACAATATTCTGGCGTTAGAAGCGGATCGACTGGCAAAGTTAGAAGTATTCAAATCGTCAACTCCAGATCGTTTTTTCTGCATTTCGCTCTCCCCTACTCATATATTCAAACGCAATGCTAAGGTAATCAATACCGGCACATCGTTAAAAATCCCAGTCGGTCAGGAAATCTTAGGTCGAGTGATAGATATTTTTGGTAATCCTGTTGATGGTAAAGGGTATGTAAATGCGCCCAACAAACGCGAGATATATAAATCAACGCAGACTGCACTAGAAAATGTCCCTGTTGATTTAGAAATATTAGAAACAGGCATTAAGGTTGTGGACCTCTTTGCGCCCATAATTCGGGGTGGTAAGGTTGGATTTCTGGGTGGATCAGGTGTCGGTAAAACCATTCTTCTAACAGAAATACTGCATAATATTATCAACAAAGATAAGGAACGTACGCTTTCAGTATTTGCAGGAGTTGGAGAGCGTACTCGTGAAGGACAGGAATTATACGAAGAGCTGAAGAATACCGGTGTGCTTGATTCTGTCTCCATGGTGTTTGGAGCCATGGGTGAAAGCCCTTCACGGCGATTTTTAGCTGGACTTGTCGCCGTAACCATGGCTGAATATTTCCGGGATGAAATGGATAAAAATGTACTTTTCTTTATTGATAACATGTTCCGTTTTGCCCAAGCAGGTAATGAACTCGCCATGTTGATGAACACGATCCCCTCAGAGGATGGCTATCAGGCAACATTAACTTCTGAAGTTGCGGGGATTCACGAACGGCTAATTTCGACAAATAAAGCTTCTATCACAACTGTTGAAGCTATTTATGTTCCCGCAGATGATATTTTGGACCAGGGAGTACAAAGTATTTTCAATTATCTTGATTCAGCCATTGTTCTTTCACGAGATGTCTATCAGCAAGGAAGACTGCCCGCAGTTGATATATTATCTTCGGATTCATCAGCTCTAAACTTAGATATGGTTGGAGTTAATCATTATTCAACCGCGCTGGAAGCCAAAAGTCTTCTAAAATCGGCCACCTCACTTGATCGAATCGTTTCTCTCGTTGGAGAATCAGAATTATCACAAGAAGACCAAATCACCTATCAACGAGCGAAAAAATTACGAAACTATATGACTCAGAATTTCTTTGTCGCAGAGAACCAGACAGGCAAACCCGGAACATATGTTCCGAGAGAAAAAACCGTTAACGATGTTCAAGCGTTGCTCAAAGGCGATTTTGATGAAACACCGGACAGCAAGTTCTTATTCATAGGAAGTACAGACGATTTCAATGCCAAGCCCTAACTCAACAGATTTACTCAAAGTTCACGTAAGAAATCGAAGTCGTACCCTCTTTGAAGGTGATGCTGTCAGTGTTACCTCGCTTAATAACACCGGAGTTTTCGATGTATTGGCTCAACACGCTAACTTTATCACCCTGATTAACAAATACATTACGATAAAAAAACCTGATCTCAAAATTGAAACGATCGAAATTGAGAAAGGTGTGTTACGTGTCATTGAAAATAAAGTAGATATCTATTTGGAGATCAATCCAACTTAATTTTTCTTAATTATTTAATTTATGGAGCTGTTGTTGGTGTTGGCGACGTTGTCACTGTAGGCGCTACAGTGGGAGTAACTGTTGGTTCAGCTACTGTGGTTGGAGTTGGTGTTGCTTCTGCCACGGTTGGTGTGGGAGTCGGTGTTGGTTGAGCATTTTGTCCACCATTTTGTTCTGCCTGCTCATCAGCCTTTACCTTTAGATCTTCCAATAATTTAACAGCTTGATCATAGTCGGGGCTATCTTCTGACAAGAGAGAAACCGTAGTCTGAAGTTCTCTTACAGCCAAATCATATCTATTGGCTTCTTGGTACACCACTGCTAAGTTAAAATGGCTATTTGGATAATCTGATTTCAAATTAATGGCATTTTGCAGTACAGCTTCTGCACGTAATAAGTTAGCTGCTTTTGTATCGGGTACCGTTGGAGCAGTTTCATCCGGTGCTTGTCCTTGTGTACCCTCGTCTTGTTGTCCATTGATCGCTAAAGTTAAATACAGACCCGCCAAATCCACCCGCAGCTGTGGGTCATTTGGTGCGAGTAAGATTGCCTGTTGGTATGCCTGCAAGGCCCATTGGTCAGCTCCTCGAGCTACTCCGAGCAAACTTTGATAAATTCGGCCTCGTACTTGCCAGTTCAATGCATTAGCTGGATTGAGCGTTTGAGTAATAATTTGTACTTCTCGAATCGATTGTTGGACAAGCTGGATAATATCCTGTCTCTCGGTATCGGTGATCGATTCTCCCCGTTGCTCTGCAAACAATCTAGCCACCGTAATGTTTGTGTTTGCGTACGCTCGTCGGTATGCGTCTCTTCGTGGGTTGAGCGTAATCGCTTTTCGCTGAGTGTCATAAATATCCCGTGCCTGTGCATTTGTCTGAGCAAGATTTTGAATCGATTGGGCAAAAGCGACGTTACTTCGTACATCTTGGATGGCATAGTACGCTCCCACGAAGGCGATGATCACGGTAAGTACACCCATTAATAATGGAATGAATGGCCGACTCCCCTTTTCACCCTCCGTATTCGATCTTACATTTCCCATTAATCGGTCGTTAGCAAACTCTAAGCTCAGATTTACCTCTTGTACGGATAAGTTAGATTGTTCATCAAGTTTCTCCGCAAGAATCCATAAGGATAGCAGCATAAAGAACGCTCCCATAATAAGAACATTCGTCGAAATAATTGCAAAAAGCAGTACTGAAATAACTATACCCACAACCACCGGACCCTTTATTTTCAACACAGCGTCACTCTGATATTGCATCTTAGGCTGCATATCATTTCCGTTTTGCATACTTTTCTTAGCCGTAAATAGGATTTTGATGGCAAAGAGAACTAAGCTGGCGAAACCTACAATACCCATGGATGTTAACCAGGTAAGATATTCCGAACCACTGCGGTTGAAGACAAAATTCCAATAATCTGTTTGGTTAATCTGAACGGAACGATATGCTCGGTATGCCGCGTTGTATGTGGATGGACCTGTCCCTAAGAAAGGATAATCTCTAATGGCTGAGGAGGCAATTCTCCATGAATCTGACCATGGCAGCACCGTAGGCATATCAACACGTGAGGGTATTCCTGGAATGTATGCACCGAGCCAGAGTAACAGGGCTACGCCAAGCAAAATGATCTTTCCACCCAAAAGTATTTTCTGAATGTTGAGCGGAATTCTCTCTGTCATCAAAAATCTACCTTCACCTTCTGGTTTCATTACTCCACGCAGTAATACGATAGCGAGAAGCAGTCCAAAAGCCAACAAATAAGCAACAGAAAAAATATTTCCAGCAGGTGAAAACCCGTCGATAGAGAATAATTGAAGTACGCGGTTACCGGAGAGACTGTCGATACTGACCAATTTATCAAAAAGATTGAAATAAACTCCAATAGCTAATAAGGCGACAAAAGTTATCGAAGCCAAAAAAGAAACCGCCAGCTTCTTGAACCAATCTTTCGAACGAACCGTAGTTACTGTAGCGTAAAAAATAATCGCAAATGAAATAAACTCTGCCGCTGTCCAGTGCCACATATTAAATTCTCCATAAATTGAATTGTTGATACTAACCGAAAACCATGTAGAAAGAATGAACGAGACAACGATGAAGACGATTTGAACATCAAATGGAGTTCGTGTTACTGTCAATCGACCGCTCACTACCGATCGCAACCCCCAGATTCCAAGAAGAAGCAACGCTGTAATGATGAGAACCACCATCTTGGCATATTCAACAAATTCAGTTGTGTTTACAAAAAATGCGAGCGGAAAAATAAAGAAAAATACAGCAATGATCGCTGATGAGAGTTTGTCTAAAGATTGTACGATTGGCTGATTTTCATTCATAACTATTTACTTCTTAATAACCTTTTACCGGTTCAAGATATATTATCTTATCTTCAATCCGCACGTAAAACAATACTATCATAGATGTTTGATATCCTCCAACGATTGATTTATCCCATGCTATAAACTTAAAAGAAGGTAAGAAAATCGTGAATTGTGATAAGTCCCATCAACCCTAACAAAACTACAATTCCAATAAGATGAATCCACTGTTGCACTTTATTATCAAGCGACCTACCTAGAATAATTTCGGCGATGACAAAAACGATTCTGCCACCATCCAGAGCCGGAAATGGAAGGAGGTTAACCACCGCTAAGTTTAGAGAAATCAATGCTACGAATTCAATCAGCGGAAGAATCCCCTGATCAGCGATCTCTCGAGAAATCACCGCGATTCCAAGTGGCCCAGCAACATCATTAGGAACAATTCCTTTAAATAAATTCAAAATCATTTGATGAAGACCATTGAGCATCAGCCCAACTAGTTCAACAGATTGTTTGAGCGCAAGACCGGGAACTTGATACCATGAGACTTTACTGTATGTGACAAACGAAACGACGGAGATATGAACCCCCAATGATCCTTCGTTTTCGTTAAAAAAGGCCGCTGGAGTGACTGCAATTTCTTTAGGCGTATCAAGTGAGTCTGGTATTTCTTCGACAACTTCAAGATATATTTCTTTACCCAGATTATTTTTAATAACGGAGGTAAATGTTTCTACTGATTCTATCTTCTGGAATTCGCTCGTTGATCCATCTCTAATGCCAACAACATATTCACCGGAAGTTAAAGTTGATTGAGCCGCAGGGCTATTGGGTTCGATCTCATCAATGCCAATGGCATAATTCGCCTGAGATTCACCATTGATCCCAAGAACAACCATCAAAAGAACTACTGCCAGCAAAAAATTCATCGCAACGCCGGCAAGCATGACACTTAATTTAGCCAAAGCTGATTTTTCATAGAATTTTCTACCATAGAGAGGACTTTCCTTGTCCTCAGCCTCCCCTGCCCGTTCCTCACCCGCAAGTTTTACATACCCACCAATGGGTAATAAACCAATTGAATAGACGGTCTCTCCTACTCTCTTTTTGAACAATTTGGGAGGCATCCCGATAGCAAATTCTTCAACGTACACTCCATTAAGTTTGGCCGCGGCAAAGTGACCAAATTCATGAACAAAGATCAGTATTGAAAGGATGGCGATAAATATTATGGCTGTTGTGAGCATATCTTGTTGATTATAACGTAAAACAAACAAATTGCAGGAGCGCTGCCATGAAAAGAAAAAACCTGTTTTAGCTGGATTTGAGCGAGGTGATTTTTGACTCTTTCAATTCTTCAACTTTTTCATTAGCTCCATCGATTAATTTTTGAATATGTTTTTTGGCGAGTTCATGTTCATCTTCTGACAAACTTTTTTCTTCTTTGAGGTCGTCAATTGATTTCATTTTTTCTTGACGAATTTGACGAATATCGACTCGGACACTTTCTGTTTTTTCCCCTAACTCCTTAATCATTGCTTCGCGGCGTTCTTCAGTCAGTGTCGGGACGGGAACTTTGACTGTCTTACCGTCGACCACTGGGTTTGAACCAAGATCTGATTGCATAATTGCTTTCGCTACTGCTTCAACGACTGAATCATCCCAGATAGAAATGGTGAGTAAGGTTGGCTGCGGGGCAGCGATGGCTCCAAGTTCCTTAACCGTCATAGTGGTTCCATATGCAGGAACGGGAAGATCTTCAACAAGTGATGGTGTCGCCTGCCCAACGCGTAGCTTTGAAAATTCGCTTTTCAAAAACGAGATTCGATCTTCTAATTTTTTTTCGGCATCTTTATAAATCGTATCTAACATATATTGGGGGTTGTTCCGAAATAATTATATCGAGTGAACGCAAAAGAGACTAGGAGCAATCTTACTCAGCTGGTTCAGCTTCTTCTCCATCCATGAGTTCTCCTAGCTCATAGCGGGTAAACCGACGAAGTGAGATATTCTCTCCTAACTTACCGATAACGGAATCGATGAGATCTTTAATGGTCTGTGAGCTGTCGCGAATATAATCTTGTCCGAGAAGCGCTTCGGTAGATTCTGGATTCATGGAAGCCACTTGCATAGAAATTTCTTTGGCTAAGTGAGAGAAATCATCTGTCTTGGCGACAAAATCAGTTTCGCAGTTAAGTTCAAGCAGTACGCCTACCTTGTTATTTCCATGGATGTACGAATAAATGAAGCCAGACTTAACTTCTCGGTCGCTTTTCTTTTCTGCTTTTGCCAAACCAGCTTGATAAATAACTTGTTTAGCTTTTTCCAAATCTCCATTTGACTCTTCTAAAGCTTTTCTGGCCGCCATAACTCCAGCTCCAGTTTCTTCTCTTAATTGTTTAATTTGATTAATGTCTGCCATAGTATCGCTATTATATCGCAATTATTTCTTGCTTGTCTTTTTGGGTTTTGCTGCTTTAGTTTCTTTTTTTTCAGTTTTTGCTGGTTTATCACCTTCAATAATGGAATCAACGATATTCTGGGTAATGATTTCAATGCTTTTTATGCCATCATCATTTCCAGGAATTGGATAGGTTACTAAGCGTGGATCTGCGTTAGTATCAACTAAGGCAACAACCGGTATCCCCACCTTAGCTGCTTCTTCCAACGCTGTTTGCTCTCGCTTAACGTCAACAATAAAAATCATGCCTGGAAGATCATCTAGTCCTCGTAACCCACCAACGAGTTTTTCTAATTTTTCTTGTTCTTTGAGTAATAAATATTGATCGCGTGTACTAAGCTTTTCGAATCCGTCTTTGTCATTAATCTGTTCGTCAAGTTCGATTAAATGTTTCCAGGTATTGGAGACACTATCAAAGTTAGTTAATAAACCGCCGAGCCATCGTTGTGTTACA
>JAGQKX010000139.1 GCA_020429905.1 candidate division WWE3 bacterium | reverse complement strand
ATAGTCCATATATTTTTCTATTTTAAAAATGTCTGGATTGTATGCGCGCACAATTGTCCAAAAAATAAACAAAGCGATAAACAAACTCTCTTCTATGATTATGAGTTTAAAGGTCGGGGTATTGAGGTGAGCTAATTTTAGACCCGCGAAGTATGTTTGAAGTTGTTTTCGTTGAGAAAAAATAAACCAACACCATGAGATACAGGCGACGAGGATGAGAATAATCTGAACATTCATTAGTGAAAATGAGACGAGATGTGTCATTCCGAGAAGCCACGTTACATACGAGACGAGTAAGAGACCAAATGATTTTGAGACGATCCATCCGTTGTCAGGAAAAAAATTAAACGAGCGCGAGATTATTGGCCAAACAGCAAGTCCGAGCAAAAGAATCGTTACATAGTAATTGAAGAAAGCGGTTATATCAGACATGTCCGAGATTATTATATAGTGTGTGCACAAGTTACGGCAGTCTCTTTTAGCGCGTGAGTGGCAGGTACTCTTTTAGATCTAAAATCATCTGCGGATTGTAATCGGTTTTTTGAAAAATGATGGTGCGAGGATGGTCATAGACAGTAAAGCTTTCGTCGGCTGATTGATCATTAATACTAAAACCAAATAGTTGGGGATAACGGGTAAATTCTGCGATTTTTTTGAACCCGAGCTGTTCAGCAAAAAGTTTTTCGTAATACGGTATCGTGGCGGGATATTTTTCCGGCCAATGGGGTATAGATCCATAGAGACGGTTTGTGGCGATAACAATATATTCAGCTTCATCTAGTTGACCGGCTAATAGATCTAGCTTTTGTTCTGTGTCGGGTTCATATAGTCCAAGCGTGATGGTATCAAAACGGGTAACTTCATAGAGCGGCAACGAGCGATCCCAATGTTCAACGGCAATAGTTTCTCCTTCCGGAATTTCGGCATGCATCCATTCACTTGCCTGTACCCAAGGGTGGGTTTGTTGGTAGATGGAAACAAACATAAGTGTCCAAATTATCATTGGCACGATAATGATAATTAAGGCGCTCATCTGCATCCACTCGCGTAGCCGTCCCCAATATGCGGCCAGCAGGTATACTGCGCATAATATCAAGAGCGGATACAGCGGAAGGTAATAACGCATGAATTTGACAGCTGAAGATCCAGTCGGAATAAAAAACACCGCAATAGCAGTAATGATAATTAATATTGGTTGAAATCTTCGAACTGAAAAAAATTCGCGGTACGATTCTTTTAGCCCATACAGGATACCTAACAATGATAATAACGTGACCATAAAACCAAGCCCCCACCACGCCATTTGCCGAAGTGGATACCAGTATGGCTGCGAACCAAGATATTGAATGGTATACGGAAAAATGTGAGCATCGGTGCGCATCTTAAGTTGTAGTTCTAAATCTTGGGTAAATTGATGCGTATCAATGAGCATGTAAGGTTGTAAAACAATCGTGACCACTCCAACAAGGAAAGCAACGAAGAGACAACGAGCAATAATGTGTGCAACTAATTCCCACCGAAATGTAAGCGTACCAGTTTCTAGATTCGTTAAACTTTTAAACACAATAGCTACTCCGATTAGAACCAATAGGACAAGGCCAGTAATTTTGGTAGCCACGGCGAAACCGCAGAATATGGCAGCGAGATACAGAAACCGATTATGATGTGACTGAATGGCCCAAAGGAGGCTAGTGATACAGGCCATACCCCAAAAAGTAAGCTGACCATCCACCGTGTAAAAATGCGCCATCTGAATAGGTAGCACAGCAATAGCATACAAAAACGCCGCCAATAATCCCCAGTCTTTTGATTTGGTCAAAAGATAGCAGCTGACAAAGACCAATAAGATTGTTCCCGTGTCAAAAAGAGCAGAAATGGGGCGGCCAAGTGTATACAGGTATTCATATCCGAGAACATTGGGTTCGATATACTTCACGAATTCAGCGACACCTTTGAGAAGGTATAAAGGGAACGATCCATATGCAAAGAATTTTGGATTCCATGAACTTTCTTCCGACAAAAAATCTGATACTGATTTAGGAAAATCAAGCGACAATACAGTGGTGTAAATATGTTGTTCGTCAGGATTTGTCAGGTAACCTTTATCCCACTCGAGCCGATTTAA
>JAGQKX010000138.1 GCA_020429905.1 candidate division WWE3 bacterium | reverse complement strand
TGGAAGGTGTTATTGATTTAGATGTTCCGGTCATTGTTGACTCTAAGTCGGGGTATAACTGGCAGGAAATGAAAAAATTATGAAAGTAGCACTGGTTCACGATTTTTTAAATACGTATGGTGGCGCCGAGAGGCTTCTGTATTCGATACATCAAATATATCCCGAGGCACCTATTTTTACCACGATTCATAATCCTTCTAAGCTCCCTGATTTTTCCCCTAATCATTTAGTCATCCCGTCTAAAACGTATTCAACCGGCTTTGTACGTCGTTTTTCAAAACCATTTACCTTTCTTCTTCCATTAGTGTTTGAACAGCTCGATTTGAGTGAATACGATCTGATTATTAGCTCTACGGCAGGTTTTGCGAAGGGAATTGTCACCAGGAGTGATCAGCTCCATATTTGTTATTGCCATACACCTCCACGTTTTTTATATAAATATGAAGGTGAAAGCAATCGGCGTATGGTCTGGTATTATGCACCGTTTGTGAGCGTACTAGATTCGTATTTCCGAATTTGGGACGAGTTTGCGGCAAGTCGAGTCGATCTCTTCGTCGCCAATTCCCAAAACACAGCTCGTAGAATTAAGAAATATTATCGAAGAGAGGCAGAAGTAATCTATCCGCCAGTGAACATTGAATCGCAAAAGATTCTTGAGAGAGATCCTCAAGACTTCTACCTCTTGGTTTCACGGCTGTCAGCCTACAAGCACGTCGAAATTGCTATTGAGGCAGCTAATAAAACGGGGAAGAAGCTAACAATCGTCGGAACAGGGCCAGAAGAAGAACGATTAAAAGCGTTATCGGGTCCCACAGTCACCTGGGAAGGTTTTGTCACAGATGAACGACTAGCCGAGCTATATTCGCAAGCTAAAGCGCTTATTTATACCGTCCAAGACGAAGATTTTGGCATGACTCCGATTGAAGCGATGTCGTATGGATGTCCTGTCATTGGACATCGATCAGGGGGACTGCTCGAATCAATCCAAGAGTATGAGAATGGGATGTTTTTCGATGAATATACATCCGATGGACTGGTTAAAACGATAGGATCGTTTGATTCCCATACTTTTGAACCCCAAAAGGCTAAAGAACGGGCAAAAGATTTTAGTATGGACGTCTTTAAGCAGCGGTTTAGTGAGTTTGTTAATACCCAGACACATATTAGTATTTAGGTATATATAGGTTTCTAAAGATATCTATAAATAACACCATGCCAGAATTTCCCGAGGTAGAAACAGTACGACGACAACTTAATGAAACGATTTCAGGCTATACGGTGGGCGAATTGTGGTTTGATGCTGTGTCCGTGCTCCGGCCCAATCCTGAAAAAATCAGTGTTGAACTAACGGGTAAAAAGATACTTTCTGTTGATCGGAAAGGGAAATGGATTGTTATTAACTTTGAAGACACAACCAGTTGCCTCGTGATCCATCTCAAGCTCACCGGGAGACTTTTCGTCAAACGAATAGATGAAAAACAAGCGCCATACACCCATGTCATTCTTGGTTTAGCGAGAAATACTATTTGTTCGTTTTCAGAAAACAATTGTGATACGACGCTCCAGTTCTCTACGATGCGTAAATTTGGTTACTTAGAGGTTATGAAAAAAGCAGAACTGATGGAGAAATTTTCAAATCTCGGTCCTGATTTCTACGAAGACGTCACATTAAATATGTTCGCCGATGCATTGGCAAGTCGAAAAATAGCGATAAAAACTCTTCTGATGAATCAAGATATACTATCTGGAATCGGAAACATTTACGCCAACGATGCTCTTTGGATGGCGAAGATTGACCCACAAACTAAGGCTCATAGCTTAGATAAAGGACAACGTGAGGGTCTTTTTACGGCATTGAAAGAGGTACTTGCTGAAGGGCTTGCGCTTGGCGGCGCATCGGATCAATGGTTTCTTAATGTATTTGGTGAAAAAGGTGGGTATCAAAATCACTTTAAGGTATACGGAAAAAAAGGAACTCCGTGCACACGGTGCGGAAATGAAATAAAATATACCAAAATCGCCGGCAGGGGAACATATTATTGTTCATCCTGCCAACATAATTTATGAAAGCACCATCTATGAATAAAAAAGAACGATTGCTTATGGCACTTCCCGGGGCCATAACTTGGAGCGTACTACTTTCT
>JAGQKX010000137.1 GCA_020429905.1 candidate division WWE3 bacterium | reverse complement strand
GAGACAATACAATTTATGCTAAGACCGTGCAGAAAGATCACGAAAGCGATGCTTCCAATAAACAACTCGTTTCATATGACACAACCCCACCGGAACTTACGCTTATCCAACCTCAAAATGGTGAAAGTACTGACAAAGAAAGTATCGAGATAATTGGTACGACTGAACCTCAAGCGCATGTGACCATCAATGGCATCCAGGCAATTGTTAACGCCACAACTGGTGATTTTACAAAGGAATTTTCACTGACTGAGGGAAGTAATGCTATTAAAATTGAAGTTTCTGACCGAGCTGGAAACTCCACAACAATTGAATTTAGCGTGAAACGAACCGTACCAGAACAATCAAGCGAAGAAAATTCCTAACCCCCCACCTCAGACGAGAAAACTTGCAATGACCCAGAAAATAAGCGAGAGATCATTTTTAAAATATGGAATATCCACTAACCCGTGCGTTACTATTGCGGTTAAAAATAGTACTATACCCCAGCGTATCAACGGACTAAATACCTTTTGAGAAGAAAGCGCGATGGAGATCAATATCCAATAGAATGAAATGAGTCCCAAAAGCCCTAGTTCCGCCCAAATAGTCATGGTGAAATTGTGCGGATATTCTAGCGGTTCAGCATCACAGGTGGCATAAAACTGCGCATAAGATTCTTTAAACCCTGATAGTCCTACACCTGTTAACCAATTGTCTTTCAACAGTCGATACGTTCCCTGCCAAAGACAGATACGGACAGAAGCAGTCCCCGCTTCCCTAACCCAAGGGTTGTCCGTTGCACGGGCATTTTTTTCTGAATAACCTAATAAAAAGAGTGTACCTAACAACCCGCTTAGGACGAGTAGTGTTCCCATCCAATTCCAAAACACTTCTCGTCGACGTAAACGCTTACTCACGAAATAAACCCCCAGTATCCCCATGAAGGCTACTAGTGTGAGAATCCCCCCTAAAGAGTCACTTAAAACCACCGCGGTATTCATCAATATTATAGAAACCACGAGAATAACTGTTTTCCATGATTTTTTAAAATTAAGGTCGAATAATTTGGCAATACAAATACTGATAATCGGCCCGAGAAAAAGCGCGAGCGCGTTCCCATTGTTGAACACAGCATGAGCTCGATTGGCTTGATGGGATGTAATAATAAACCAGCCAAAAAACTTCTGTGATATCCCCAGGAGTGACATCCAAACTCCAGCTACGACTAACCCCGCAACGAGGTGATTCCTGAAGACAGTATCTCCGAGCCATTTTTTCATATCTCGAAAGATATAAAATATCGCGATTGGCTCCCAAATATAGGCTCTAGCAATACCCAGCGCTGCCATTGGTTGAGTACTCAGTCCAATCGAAACAAGTGAGGCGATAATTAAAAGAATGATCGGGAGATCTAATTTAGTCCGTACTAACGACCATTGTTGCCTCTGGAATTTTTGAATCAACCAGATAATAATACCGACCCAAATGATCAGTTCTAAGAAAGTAGTTGGCAGAATAGAAAAATAACTCCATCTCACAACATAAAGCGGGGAAATAAGCATTAAAACAAAAAGGTACATTGAGTTAACGTTTTTAGACATATTTGTGTGTTGGGTGTCTGAACTTTTGCCAGAATCCGTACATTAAACCAAGTATGACCCAATACCACTCCATGATCCACGTGTAGAACAAAGAATTTACAAATTGAGTATGGATGAAAAGTGCTACCAGACTTACCCCCACTGTAAGCGCATAAAGCCGAAATCGGTCTGGAAGATTTTTATCCAAATACATTTTTATGGAATCAAACAGAACTGTAATACCAAACGATAAAAATAATATGAGTCCAGGAATCCCGGTCGTGGCCAGAATGAATAAGATACTTGAATCCGAACCAGCCCCCGCGTGTCCACCATAATCATTTACCCCCCGCTCATCTCGAAAATAACCTTCTCGATCCTGTGCATAACGAAACGCATTGAATCCAACGCCAAACCAAGGATCCTCAGCGATGATGGCAAATGTTCGATCATAAACCTCCAACCGCACTTTGGCCGTTTCGTCTATTTCTAAAGCTCCAATGACTCGCGTTTGTACGCGCGGAATGAAGATGAAACTGGCTAGCGCAAATGCTATAAATAATAGCAATAGTTTTCGCGATTTAATTGTTCCAAGCAGTCCAACTGCGGCGATAAAGGCAATATATGAACTCCTTGAAAAGGTTATCACAACCGCAATACCTGCAA
>JAGQKX010000136.1 GCA_020429905.1 candidate division WWE3 bacterium | reverse complement strand
AGCCGAAATAGATAGTCCTTCTGGTGAGGAAGATGCAATTATGCATGAAATTTCAAAAATATTTTCAGCAATTGGAATACGGCATCAATTCGATGACTATGGCAATTGCATCGCTTTCGTTGCAGGAAAAGGAGACCCGCTCCTGCTTACGGCCCATGTTGATACTGTGGAACCTGGACGCGGAGTTAGGGTTGAAAAGGTTGATGGCATCTTACAAAGCGTTGGAGAAACAATTGTCGGTGCCGATAATAAAGCAGGAGTAGCTGTTATCTTATATACCGTAGAAACACTGAAAGAACACTTGTCTCATCGACCATTAGAGATTGTGCTTACTCGATCAGAAGAGATAGGAAATTTTGGAGCGGTCAATCTGGATTATTCACTTCTTTCTGCCAAAGAAGGTTTTTCGTTCGATTCCGGGAGTCCTATCGGTACGATAACCACCGCGTCGCCATTCTATAATCGGTTCGATATCACCGTACACGGGAAAGCGTGTCACGCTGCGCATCCAGAATTGGGAATCAATCCCCTCGTGATTACCGCAGAAGCGCTTGCGGGAATTACATTAGGTAGGGTAACAGAAATAACAACGGCGAATATCGGTTTAATTGAAGGAGGGACAGCCAGAAACAGTGTTCCGGACTCAATTACATTACGAGGAGAAGTGAGGAGTTTTGATGAAAATGAACTTGAGACAACAAGCAAGGAGATTATAAATATCTTTTCAGAAAAGGCAAAAATACATGGTGCGGGAATAAGCTCGGGAATTGTGCGGGAAAATTGCGGGTTTTCGTTCGGGAAAAACGACCCGCTGCTTATGTTAGGTATGTCTACCCTACAGTCATTACAGATTGAACCCATCTTAAAAGAATCGACAGGATGTTATGATGCGAACATATTTTTTGAACACGGAATAAAAATTCTTAATTTTGGTAATGGGTCAACCAATAACCATACAACTGAGGAACAAATTTCGACAGGTAATCTCGAACTCCTGAGCCAGTTATTAGCCGCATTAATTACCGCATAATTCCTGAATAATTCCCGCTTTTTTCGCTCACATTTCCCGCTCGCTACATTTTGTAAATACATTTCAACCTGTATCCATTTCTGGGTTATAATCATTGCATGAAACGAATACTTACCGGCGACCGGCCAACGGGATACCTCCATCTCGGCCATTATGTCGGAACACTCGAAAATCGAATTAAAATGCAGGATGAATATGAGATGTTTGTCTTAAATGCGGATGTGCAGGCCTTAACGGATAATTTTGATAATCCAGAGAAAGTTCGTCAGAATGTCATTAACGCGGCTATTGGTAATCTGGCGGTTGGGGTTGATCCCGAGAAAGTGACGTATTTTATCCAGTCGATGATCCCTCAGATTGCTGAATTGACGGTTTTTTTTGCTAATCTTGTGACCGTAGCTCGATTGGAACGAAATCCGACCGTGAAATCAGAGATCGCCGAAAAAGGATTTGATAAGACGCTCCCATTGGGATTTTTTATGTATCCTGTCTCTCAAGCTGCAGATATTTTGATTGTGAAGGGAGAAATTGTTCCAGTGGGTGAAGATCAGGTACCGCACGTAGAACAAACACGTGAGATTGCCAGAAAATTTAATAGTGTGTATGGTGAGGTATTTCCTGAACCAGAAGCGGTCGTCGGCAAAATCGCGCGGTTGGTTGGTACCGATGGAAACGCAAAGATGAGTAAAAGTATTGGAAATACGATTTATTTGCGTGACGATGAGGAGACTATCAAAAAACAAGTCATGAGTATGTATACTGATCCGAATCGGGTTCACCCGACTGATCCTGGCAACGTAGAAGGGAATCCTGTTTTTATTTACCACGATGCATTTAATCCAAATACTGACGAAGTAAACGATTTGAAAGAACGGTACCAGAAAGGCACCGTGGGTGATGTGGAAGTCAAAGAAAAATTAGTTCAGGCAATTAATACATTTCTAGAGCCGATCAGGGAACGACATCGATATTATGAAGAACACGCAGAAGAAGTCTATGAGATGATCGAAGCCGGAAACAAAAAGGCCCTCGACGTTGCAAAAGATACTATGAATCGCGTGCGTGAAGCGATGAAGATTGATTACCCATTTGGCTTATAATTATTTTTCCGAGTATTGTTTGTACCCCATAATAAAAAAAGCCATCCTTCCGTAAGGAAGAATGGCCATAAAACGCAATATTATTGCTCTTGTTATAT
>JAGQKX010000135.1 GCA_020429905.1 candidate division WWE3 bacterium | reverse complement strand
TACATGCCGAAGCTACAGTATTGATCCAAAACGGAAAAATCTTAGCGGCCAGTACGTTACCTGAAACAAGCTCTGGATACGAGATTATCGGATTAGTAAGCGGATTAAGTATCAGTATCGGTGCAGCAATAAAAATGTTAGTAGATAAAAAATTTACTTTGTAATTAGTTTTAACTAATTAATTCTCAATCTTTATTCATATTGGGTATAAGATTGAGCTCATCTCCCTGATTAAGAAAACCTCGCGAAAGCGAGGTTTTCTTTTGTTTACACTAGCGAGCTTTTTGGGAAGGATTTTCCCGATAAACAAATTTCCCTAAAGCAAGAAAATTCCAACTGATGATACAGCCAATAGTCAAAAATTTGGCAATAAGATAATTGATGTTTAGGATATCCACAAACAAATAGAGGAGGGCATTGCTTGCGATGCCATTCACAATCACGAGTAAAATATATCGAACTAATTGAGAGGTCGGCTCATGTTTGTTGTTAAAAGTAAAAAATTTATGTCCGAAAAAGTTAAATGTAAATAAAATCGGGAATTCAAGGATAGAGGCCCAGATGTAGACAATGTCAAAGATATTTACAAGGACCCAATAGAGTCCGACCTCTATGAAAAGAGTACCCAAACCAATAACCAAATAGCGAACAAATTGCGGGGTGATGAATGGCTGTAAAAACTGCGGTGAAATAGCTCTTATTTTATCTATCACAATGAACATTGTATGCTTGGTGCATAGACAAAACAAGACAATAATCCTATAATGCGCGATATGAGTATCAAACGGTTTGTGATTGGTGCGTTGGTTATTTTTGTTATCGGTCTCGGAATGTACACTTTTTTCCCCGAGTCTCGTGATCAGTTACCCTTAGTAGGGCGCGTTGATGTTGATGGCAGCTCAGATCTCGCTCAGACGCTTAATGATGTGACGATCAACAGCCTCTATGGATATCGATCCTCTCCACAATTTTATAACGCTGGACTAGATCAAGTTCAGCTCCAAGCATTAATCTCGAATGATAGTAATGAGGCTATAACGCAACAGTTTGAAGCGAAAATCTATCGATTTACTGAATTGTGGGATACGAAGACACATCCCATTCCATATCAAGAAAGACAAAAATATATTTCTGCTGAACCCACTGACGAATCCTATGTATTTTCAGAAACCAATCTACTGAATATCGTTAATTCCGAAGAACGGTGTGAGAGTGATAATGAATTTAAATCATATTCTGGGCCTTGTTACCACGATAATAATCCTGATAATGAAGGACATACCTTTGGTGGCTATGCGTTAGATTCAAAACCAACGTATGTTCAGATAAGTGAAGAATTTACAATAGCATCAAACGAAAGAGCCATTTTTACCGTCAATTGGAATCCCGAGCAATGTGGATACTATCAAGTGATTGTCCAGCCTTTCGGTTACCAAGCGAGTGATTCTAATGATGTTTCTCAAGAAGCCTATATTCGTGTCAAAGGGTGTGATGAGGGAGAATTACTTGATACAGGTGGGATAACCGAAGGGTTCGAATCGGGAGATCTCGCAGGTGCAGCAGATCTACCGGGCACTGCGAGTGGATGGGAATGGTTCATATTGCCTGGTTTAGGTTTGATATTAGGAGGGCTATTGATGCATACCGGCTCTCGTGATTGGTATATTTCCTAATCTCTCTTTTGCTGTTATTTACTCATGAGGTAAGATACAATTTTTTATATGCAAGAACTTGTTGAAAAATATTCTGACTTGTCGAATAGAGTTGATCATTTATCCCTGAAACTAGATCTTGAAAATAAGCGAAATACAATACGCCAATTAGAGGCGGAGACAATGAAGCCGGATTTTTGGAACGATAATGAACATGCAAGAACGGTATCACAAGAATTGGCTGAATTGGTTAAAGAAGCCGAGACCATTGACGATATAAAAAATAAAATCTCGGAAAATGTTTCTTTTATAGAGCTGACAAAGCGTGAACATGAAGATGTTTCTGACCCTGAATTTTCCGAAATTACAGATTCACTCGCTCAGGATTTGGATGCACTCACCAAAGAAATAGATTCACTTGAAGTACAACTGTTTCTTGGCGGCAAGTACGATAAAAAACCAGCGATCTTATCGATTCATGCTGGCCAAGGTGGTACGGAAGCTATGGATTGGGTAGCCATGCTTGCGAGGATGTATGAACGATATGCAAGCAGCCAAGGATGGAAAATTGAGAAAATCGACGAAGT
>JAGQKX010000134.1 GCA_020429905.1 candidate division WWE3 bacterium | reverse complement strand
AATTAAATGAAGATCTGCAAACTTCACAGCGTCTGTTTAATATTGAAAAATTAAACGGGGTATTTTTCCCTGAACTCGCTATCGACCGATTGGTTTTGGATAACATCGAAGAAACATACCAATGGTGCGTCATCGATGAGGGCATGATCGATCAAAACTATTCCAACACCAAACTTCCAAAACAGTTTTTATATCAATACAAAAACATAGCATTACCTATTTCTTCCCGTGCCTTAACAGAAAACCTCCGGTCGTATCCGCGTTGGATTAATCAAAACAAAATAATGGATCTGATTGAGGACCAAACTTCAGAGGGAGCTACTGTAATTTCAGCTAATGATGTCGAACTGTTCGGCCATCATTATTCTGAACGCATCCATGTGCTCAGAGAACTGCTCGCGTCACCTCGAATCAATTTTATGACGGTCTCAGAAGCGATTGAAAAACTTGAACCGCAAAAGCTCACGGCTGAAGATTTGACCGCTGCGTCTTGGCAATCAGAGCATGAAGATTTTGAGAAAAACACGCCGTACGCCAAATGGAATCATCCTGAAAACCAATTACAGCAGCAATATTTAAACCTCATCAATACCGCGCATCAAGCGTTAAAGTCTGTTGAAAAACCAGAAGACGATATAGGTTTGGTTTATACTTCGGCCAAAGAACATTTTGATCATGGATCGGCTTCCTGTAATCTTTACTGGCTGTCTAATGATCCATGGTGGCACCCAGAACTCGTCGAGATTGGAGCTAGACATCTAATTAAAGTAGTCCGAACGTTGTCTCTTTCTCGTGAGACCAAAATTGAAGCTGAAGATATTTATTCGGAACTTATTTATGAAATGTGGCAATATCACTGGTCGGGAAATGTAGAAAAAGGTTATAAAAAATATAGAGAGAAACGGGAACATCTGCTCTCATCATTAGCTGACCTCTCTTAGGTTCCATCTTCAGGTTTCCACCCAAACGGGTTTGTTAAATCATGTCTACGATGCTGATTATCTGAAACACCATACACAATGGTGTAATTGTTCGGAATAGATGCTGCATCAATTGATTTTTTGAACAAGGCAGCACAGTCTCGTCGGCTACACCAAACCATCTGATCAAAGGGGTCATCCTTCATCGGTTGATCGTTCCATATTACTCCACCTAATCGAATACAAATAACTTCAAGGTTATGCTTTTGGGCATACATCCGCCCCAGGGTCTCCATGTAGACTTTACTTGCTCCATAGGGACTATCAGGTATAGGAAGTTGGTTTGGATCCATAAGCGTGTCTGATGCCCACATATAAAAATTATCTGCATGAACAGAACTTGCCATAATGACGCGTTTTACCCCATATTCAATTGCCGCCCGGTACACATTATTAGTCATTTGTATATTTTTTAGATTTGTTTGACCGGTCGTATAGTTTTCGGTTTTGGTATCCCACGCAAGGTGAATAATCACGTCATGATCGGCGACCTTTGGGGAAAATGTCTCATAATCTGAAACGTCAGTATCTTCAAAAAAAATTGGCGTCAATTGGTAACTGTTTCCAAGCTCGTGCATCACGAGATATCCGACAGTTCCACCAGCGCCAGTAACGAGGATTTTTTTCATAATTGTGAAGGGTTAGAAATCGTATGAATAACCTGCGGGTTTAGCTTTTCCATTTAGGTTCTGTCGCTTAATCTGGATTGCTTTTTCGTATAATTCTTCGTACGCCTTAGCTCGTGAGTCCCAGGAGTTATCTTGTTCCATGGCTCGTACTTGTAATTTTTTCCAGGTATCTTTTTGGCGGTAGGTTTCGAGTGCTCTGATAATCTGAGCGAAGAAAGCCCACATGTCAAAGTCATTGAAGACAAACCCCCAACCCTCATCGGTTTCGGGTTCGTAATTTTTCACCGTATCTGCCAGACCACCGGTTGATCGAACAATGGGGATTGCTCCATAACGCATCGCTTCCATCTGAACAATTCCGCACGGTTCAAATCGTGAAGGGATCAACATGATATCAGTCCCGGAAAAAACCATGCGAGGAAGTGTAAAGTCGGGCATCAGGTGAACACCAACTTTATGCGGATACTTGTCTCTCAGTTCCTTAAGACGATCAATAATACGGTTATCTCCCCCACCAACCGCGACGAATTGTACATTGAAATCTTTCAATAACGGATCGAGAACATCGGCAATCAAATCTACACCTTTTTGCTCTTCCATTCGGCCGACAAAACCTAAAATTGGAATATTTTCGTCGATATC
>JAGQKX010000133.1 GCA_020429905.1 candidate division WWE3 bacterium | reverse complement strand
CAACGTTTTAGGTATGAAAAAAACTAAGATCATCGCTACAATTGGCCCCGCTACAGAATCACCTGAAAAAATGGAGCAACTCATGCATAAAGGTGTAAATGTCTTTCGTTTCAACATGAAACATAATACCCTTGAGTGGCACCAGGAAAAGATTGAACAGGCGAATACTATAGCCCAAAAACTTGGTCAATCTCTCGGAATATTAATCGACCTCCAGGGACCTGAGATTCGAATTGATACCAGTCAAGGAAAAGACATTACCGTATCTCCTGATAAGGAAATCATCTGTATAAAGTCTGACGCTGAAGATATTCCTGAGTCATGCGTGATGATCCCCCACACTGAAGTGTTTGATGCGCTTGAAATTGGTGATCGCTTTACCATAGATGACGGTTATGTCCAGCTAGAGGTAACCGCCAAAGAAAATAACATGATCAAAGCGCGTGCGCTAAATGAAAATATCATCAAAACTAGAAAAAGTTTAAATCTCGTTCAAAAAGATATCCCGCTCCCATCACTAACGGAGAATGATTTAGAAAAACTTGAAATTGCTAAGAAGATTGACGTGGATTTCATTGCATTATCATTTGTTAGAGATAAAACCGATATCAATAACCTTAAGGGAGAAATGATGAAACGAGAGATCACCGCAAAAATAGTAGCTAAGGTAGAAAGTCAAAAGGGTGTTGATAACATTGATGAAATCATTGATACGGCTGACGTCATCATGATCGCCCGTGGAGACCTTGGTATTGAAACACCTATTGAAACAATTACTTATTTCCAAAAACAGACCATCAAAAAATGTCGAAAGAAACACAAACCAGTTATCGTTGCTACTCAAATGCTCGAATCGATGATCAATAATCCTCTCCCCACGAGAGCTGAGGTTGCAGATGTTGCTAATGCCGTCTTCGATCTTACTGATTGCGTAATGCTTTCTGGTGAATCTGCCTCAGGGAAATATCCTGATCTAACCGCAGAAACAATGACCAAAATTATTGCCTACAACGAACCGCGGATAGAAAAAATGCCTTTAGTTTTTGGCGAATATGACTATACCAAAAATATCGCCCATTCAGCTGTCGCCATAGCCGATACAAGCGAGGTAAGCAAAATCGTCGCCTTTACCGAAACCGGTTATACAGCCCGTGTACTGTCCAGTTTTAGACCACGAACAGAGATCATTGCCGTGACCAACCACCACAAGACAAAAGGCGCCTTAACGATGAGCTACGGCGTCATTCCAGTTGAAACCCATTACCCAGTGGGAGATATTGTTTCGTACACAGGTATATTGGAAGATCTTGTGAGTGAAGGCTACATTAGCAAAGGAGACGAAATCATTATGATCCACGGACACACCATGGGAACCCCCGGTAACACAAACTCTCTTACCATTCTCAAAGTATAGGAATCTGGCAGAGCAAAAAATTAAATGTCAGGGAAATGAGTGGTTACGATTCTTGTTCAGGTTTTTCACCAGAAAAGATTTTTTCTAAGGCAGTTACCAATTCACCGGGGTCATACTCTGATTTAACAAAAAACCCATCAGCACCAGTATTATATGCCTGGTCAGCGACAATGCCATCACTTAAGGCAGAAAGAACATAGACCGGAACATTCTTCGTTTCATCGGTTCGTTTAAGCTCTCTCAGGACCGACATTCCGTGCCTACCTGGCAGCATCAAGTCCAGTAAAATAAGGTCAAAGGAACCTTGCTTTGCCTTTTCCAATCCTTTTTCTCCATCTCCTGCTGTTTCGACCTGATGTCCAGCACCTTCAAGTGCGTCTTGGTAAATAAACGAAATATCTGGATTGTCTTCAATCAACAAAATATTTGGCATAACAATATAGTTTCATTTTTACCTCAAAAGGCTCATTTGTCAATCACACTTTCCGGTTTTGACGGATTAAGCCGGTAAGGTATCATACAAGCATGGCTACTAAGCAGGATCAAGTTGCGTTACTATACCAAGCGTTGGTCGATTTAACAGCTTCTCCTTTATATGAATATCGAATAAAAAACAATTATCAACCGGTTATTGGAGAAGGCAATTTGGATGCCCAAATCATGTTCGTTGGAGAGGCACCAGGAGAGAATGAGGCCAAAACAGGGCGTCCCTTTACAGGGGCTGCCGGAAATGTCCTAGATTCTCTTTTAGCGGGTATTCAGATAGAACGGTCAGATGTGTATATTTCGAATATTATAAACGATAGACCTCCTGGAAATCGAGACCCGTTACCTGAAGAAATAGAGC
>JAGQKX010000132.1 GCA_020429905.1 candidate division WWE3 bacterium | reverse complement strand
CACTCTCATTACCAGGCATTTTGCTCGCAGCATACCATACGTTATTACAAATGGGCGTGGTCGAAAGTATTACCACCTGCACCGCTGGAGTTTCCTGTGAAACAGATAGCCTCAATCTCTTTGGAGTCATTACTATTCCAATGCTTTCTTTGGCTGGATTTATCTTTATTACAGTAGTCATGTACCTGGCCAAAACTCAAACACTCAAAAGCTCACATACTGACAAAGAACTGTAAAGTACGTTATACTTCCTGTACATGCTTATTGATAAGGATACAGAGATTCAAAACCTAAAAAAAGCCCATGAAGAAATGCAAATGGTGTTGCAATCTTTGAATTCAGATCAAAAAACAACCATCCTTATTCACGATACGTGGACAGTCAAAGATATTATCGCTCACCTTGCCGCCTGGAACTGGGAAGTTATTACCGAAATTGAGCGCATCCTGGAAGACGGGGCAACATGGGATAAACTTTATACGGAAGCAGAAACAGAGGACGATTTCAACAAGCGTATGATTGAACAACGCCGTCACCACACGTTACCTGAGGTTGTCGAAGAGTGGGAAAATTCCTTTGCTGATCTATTGGCAACAATCGAACAGCTATCTGAAGAACAGTGGACTCACCAGAGCGGACAAGACGTCTGGTCGTCCCCTCCCCTTGAAGGAGAGCCCATCACCGTGTATTCATTATTCGACTATCACTATAAAGAAAAACATCATGAAGCGGGACACGCCAAAGAGATTTTGGAATATTTTAGCTCCTCAGTTACTCCTGAAGGTTAGTATCGAGAAATGCTTTTACGGCTGACAGATCTTTTTTATCTTTATCATAGTGAAACGTTGTGATCCCCACAGATGTGGCCGAGCGCACAGCATCTGCATCATGCTCAAAATACACCACGTTCTGAGGAGCTAGGCCATATTTCTGAAGCATCGTTCGATAATATGCTGGATCTGTCTTTTCTGGATTATGGTTAAGGGTAAAAACGTCATACGGCATTCGATCTAACCCAAATTGAATCATCTGTTCTTGATTCGCTCCGGTGAGGATGATTTTTTTATTTGGGTATTGTTCTAAAAGAGAAAACATTTCTTCAAAAATCCCTGACTCTTTAATTACAAACGTGTTTATGGCATCAACTAAAATAGTTTTCATCGTTAGTCTTCGGATAATGCAGGATCACCGAAGGAATAAAAGTTGCGTTCCCAGCTATGGTTCTCAAGTTCCGCAAGCATCTCTGAGGTAAGGGACTGACCGTCCGATACCGATGTATTTTCAACCACATACTGTTCTTTTCGCATCCCAGGAATAACCGTTGAGACAGCAGAATGAGACAGGATGTATCTCAATGAGAACTCGGTTAGGGTTTCTGCTGTTGTCCCCATTAATTCTTTGAGCGCATTTGTTCGGTCCACCAACTCACCAAGACGATCACCAGCAAAATATTTTTTTCGCAAGTCACCTTCAACAAAATTCGTAGATTTTGTAAACTTGCCCGTTAATCCGCCTTCGTCTAGTGGCACACGAGCAATCAAACCAATATTATGTTCAGCTGCATATGGCAACAGCTGCTCGCGTGGTTTTTGATGAAAAATATTAAAAATGAATTGAATTGTGGAGATAAAATCAACTGCTTTCAACGTATCTAAACAATTTTCTGGTTGATAGTCATTAATTGATATGCCCCAGTAACGCACCTTACCTGATTGAATCAATTTTTGCACAGTTTCTTTCCATTCATCTTGTTCTACCCATCTGTCTTGCCATACATGAAACTGCACCAAATCGATCGTCTCTACCTGAAGACTCCGAAGAGAGTCCTCAACTTGCTTTACGATATGGTCTGACGGGAAACAGTCTTCAATCTTGTCAGTTTTCCATGCTGGCCAATGCCAGTTTTTGGGTGCCACTTTTGTCGCTAAGATTACCTGGTCTCGAATTTTTGAAGATTTAACGAAATCACCGATTAATTCTTCTGACGGGTGTCTATCAGGATTATTATCATCGAATCCATACACCCACGCGGTATCGATAAAATTGCCACCTACTTCTATATATTTCTGAAGCGCTCGTTGGCTCTCAGATGGGTTCTGCTCGAGCCACATGCCCGGATCTCCCATGAGTTGCCACGTACCGATACCTACTTCGGCTACATTTAAACCTGTTTTACCCAATGTTCGATATCGCATGCCAAAATTATAGCATGCGGCTACGTGTGAAAAATTTTCTTGGAAACCGATCAGTCTTCGGCAGCTGGTTTTGACTGATGAACAGTACCATCAGGATG
>JAGQKX010000131.1 GCA_020429905.1 candidate division WWE3 bacterium | reverse complement strand
TGATCCTGAATAGTGATCCCCAGGATATCGCCCGCTGTGACGAGACGCTTAGTTGTTTGCAGATCTGCATCAGATGGGGTTAGGTCACCACTTGGATGATTATGAACCAAAATAATCGAGGAAGCTGTATACCTGACAGCCGGTTCAAAAACCTCCCGAGGATGAACTAAACTAGTATCTACCGTACCAATCGAAATAGTTTCCTTTTTTATTTCTTGATTTCTCGCATCTAGAAAAAACACGACGAAATGTTCTTTTCGACTTTTCCGGATAGTGGTGAGAGAATCGAAAATATCATGTGGCGTGAGATGTAATTGCGTTTTTTTGTCCAAAGCAATTCTTTTTCCAAGCTCTATCCCCGCAGCCAGCTGAGATGCTTTAGCAGGACCAATTCCTGCAATCGACTTAATTTTTTCCGGAGATATATTTTTTAAGGTGTTGCCAAGAAATTCCGCAGAGATACGATGTGCGAGTTCGAGCACACTTGATTCTCTTGTTCCCGATCCAAGGAGAATAGCGATAAGCTCTTCATTTGACAATACTTCTGGACCATATCTAAACAGTCGTTCACGAGGTCTTAAAATAGGGGCTAGCTGATTAATTTTAGCACGACGCATATATCATGCTATATATCATGTTGGTTTGTTTTGTTCAAGCTCAGCATCTTCTAACTTCTCAGAAATATCGGCAAATGGCAGCGAAAAACTAAAAGTTGTTCCGACATCAACCTCTGAATCAACCCAAATCTTTCCGTGGTGACGTTCAACAATAGTTTTAGAAATATACAATCCAAGCCCAGTACCTTTCGATCCCCCATCAAGTTTGTTCTCAACACGATAAAACTTGGTAAAGAGTTTTGCTTGGGCATCTTTTGGAATTCCCACACCAGTATCTTTTACATATGTCACAATATTGCCTTCTTTAACATAGATTCCTACCTCAATTTCACCATTGGGTGGCGTATAGTTGATTGCATTTGAAATTAAATTAGAAAGTACTTCTTTCACACGTAGTTCATCAACAAAAACTTCGGGAACGTCGGTGGTAGGATCAGAGTACTGCAATTTGATTCGTTTATCTTTTGCTTGAAATTCCATATCGGCAACGAGTTGTTTTACCATATCAACCCAATCAACTCGCTTAAAGGATAGCGCTAAGGCACCTCGCTCAATCTTAGAAATACTTAATAAATTTTCCACTAGTCCTCGTAGCTGTTGAGCCGATGCTTGTACTCTTTGAAGTAATTGACCCTGATCATCATTCAACGTGTCCTTATTCTCTTCGAGAAATACAGACATATACCCCAGGACCGAAGTCAGGGGTGCACGCAGTTCATGTGCGGCTATTGAAACAAAATCGATTTTCATTTCTTGGAGTTCTTTTTCTTTGGTAATATCATGGATGGTAAAAATACATCCAACTGTTTTATCCCCCTCAACCTGTAAAGTATTAATAGATACATTAACAAAACGCTCCTCTCCTTGCTTCGTAACGAGTTTAACTTCAGACCATGTGTCTGTATGGTTTACGTCGGAAATAACACTTTCTATGGGATAATAATTTTTTGTAAAGTATTGTTGCTGTGTTGCATCAAAAATTTGTAATATATCCTTGACCGGTTTACCAATCGACTGTGACTTTACCCAGCCAGTTATTCCTTCAGCGGCATCATTCAGCATCATTACATTCCCACGAGAATCTATGGCCACAACACCTTCAACAATTCCAGCCATAATAACCGAAAGCTTGTTTTTTTCAGCATTTATCGCGCGCTGTTTTTCTTGGAGTCGTGTCACCATAAACCGAATATCGCGAATCACATCCGAAATTTCATCATTAGTTACCACGTGAATTTCAGCTTCAAGATCTCCACGGGCAATAGTATGACTCCAGTGCTTTAGTTCATTGAGCGCATTCATGACATTATCCGTAAAATATTTAACCGCCCAAAAGACATATAACACCGTAAGAGTAATCACAGCTGCCGTCATACCGATATCAAAAAGAATATTCTCCGACTCTAATATGGCCTGACGAGAGACAAACAGCGCCATCAGTGAGAATTGCGCCGCGAGCACCGCTAAGAGTGTTAAAACAAATATTTTGTTGACGAGAGGAAATCTCCGTAAATTCACTAAATCCGCTTCAATATTTTGGTGTTGGCTACCAATCATCTCTATTATCTGACGCAGATAACCTTCAGTGAGTGTATAGATAAGAAATCCTTGGATGCTACATACGGCAAACCCTATTAATAACGCCACCAAAGCCACAATATTAATAATTGGCAGATCGGAAGA
>JAGQKX010000130.1 GCA_020429905.1 candidate division WWE3 bacterium | reverse complement strand
CCTATGGCCGCTGCTCCTGCAGCTGCTGCCGGTGCTGAAGCTGCTGTTGAGGAGAAATCTGAGTATAACGTCGTGATTACTGCTGCGGGCGACAAGAAAATTAACGTCATTAAAGCGGTTCGAGAGATCAACCAAAATCTCGGGCTTAAGGATGCTAAGGATCTCGTTGATAATGCTCCAGGCGCAGTATTAGAAAACGCTCAGAAAGAAGCCGCCGAAGAAGCTAAGAAGAAATTAGAAGAAGCTGGCGCAACTGTAGAATTACAGTAATACAAAAACCACGTTTAAACATGTTTCTGTCGACCCGTTTAACACGTGGTTTTTTGTATATATCAATCAGAGATACGAGTAATCATTTGATATCTTTTGATAGATGTATAAAATAGAATGTATGGAAGAAAAACCACTGTTTGCAGATTATCCAGAATTACTCACCGCCCCAGAAGTAGCCGAAATGCTGAGGGTATCAAAGATTACCCTTATCAGATGGGCTAAAAGCGGTAAATTAGTGCCAGAAGTACGCCTCAATGAACGAGGTGACAAACGATATACCAAACGGCAAATATTGGCTTTTATTGGCCAATCAGTAGAATAATTATCTCCCCTTTTATAATTGCCCAACCAATTTTTGATACAAGAGGTAGTACTGTTTCGCTGAAACATTCCAAGAAAAATCAGCTTGCAGTGCTTTGTGAACCAATTTGTCCCAAATTTTATTTTCGTGATACTCGTGTACAGCCTGTTTCATCGTCTCAAGCAGTGCGGTACCCGTAAATTCTTCAAACACATATCCATTTACATTCGGGATGACGGTATCTTTGAGCCCCCCAACTGCACTAACAATGGGAATCGCTCCATATTTCATGCTGATCATTTGCGTTAATCCGCATGGTTCAAATTTCGAAGGAATGAGGAACATATCAGAGGCGGCATAAATTTGGTGCGCCAATCCTTCATCGAATTTGTTTTCAAAAATAATATACGGTGATTCTTGCTCCCAGGTATTGAGCCAACGTTCAATATCATCGTCTCCTGTACCCAAAACCATGAGAGTAAAATCTTTTTGTTCAAGCAAGTATGATTTTATTTCTTCAAGTAGTTGAAATCCTTTTTGGCGTGTCAGACGGCTCACAATACCCATCATCGGTAATTGACTCAGATCTTCATCGGTCCGAACTGCCATTTCTGCCAACAAATCAACTTTATTCCTAAATTTCTTTTCGCGAATATCCCCTACTTCTTCACCGCGCAGTTCATACTGGTGGAAAACAAACTCATCTGTTTTAGGATCCCAAACTTCATAATCGAGCCCATTAATAATGCCAAATAATTTGTGCTTGTTTTTTTGTAATACCTTATCAAGCCCTTCTCCAAACTGAGGAGTCGTAATCTCGTATGCATACGAAGGCGAAACTGTGTTGATGATATCAGCAGCCAAGATCCCCTGAAGAAGAAGCACAATATTACCATCTTCCGCGTCCCAATCTATATCGTGATCCGGTATTCTTCGGTCGTGTCCAAGAATCGATAAAATATCCAAATCACTGACTCCCTGCATCGCGAGATTATGAATGGTGAAAATGGTTTTCGTATCCTGTTTGTATTCGTTTTTTACCAAGTGCGGGACAATTCCGGCGTGCCAGTCATGACAATGCATCACGTCTGGTTTCCAATCACTGATATTGGTAAAAAAATCAACAACCGCTCGGCTAAAAAACGCAAAACGACGAGTCGATTGTTTCTGACGATGTGGCGTATCTTCAGAATAGTAGATTTCACCTTTCGAAAGAAATTCATCATTTTGAAACAGATAGACCTCTATATCCCCCTCCGCCAAAACTCCTTTAAACACTGAATATGGATGTTCATTCCCTTGGAAATTAATTGAGCCAGAAGAAACCGCTTTCAACTGATGACCAAACTTGTCTCCGATTTCTTCATACAACGGTAACGCTACCTTGGCCTCCACTCCGTAAGCCAACAATGCTTTGGGTAAACTACCTACAACGTCTGCTAGTCCTCCTGTTTTGATGATTGGTGTGCACTCAGATGCAATTTGTAAAACTTTCATGATTTCAGATGTTTGATATCGTCAGTGCGAGTAATCGTAAATGTTCCATGATCTGTGTAGTCTAATTCGGTTATACCAGTGTGATGTGTCTCAATTTTGATCATTTCTTCTGGAGAAATGTTGTTTTCATGAGCAATAAGCGAACGAATGACATTGCCGTGTGTGACCAAAACAAAATTATTCGATGATTGGTGCTGCATCATAAGATCATGCAATTTACCAATCACATGTTCCTGTGAACGCTTGTATACCGTTAGGGCGCGCTGGCGTTCTTCTTCAGTATTCGTATACAAATTTTTCAGATCGGGCCAAAAAATAATCTCTCTCAATAAGTGAG
>JAGQKX010000012.1 GCA_020429905.1 candidate division WWE3 bacterium | reverse complement strand
AGATTTACGGTTAAAAATGCCGTCAGTGCCTCATTGTTGTATGGGAAAACGATTAGTTACGGAGGATCTGATCAAATCTTTACTTCGACCGATGAGTCAACATACACGCTTCAGCTTACAAATTTAGAAGATAATACGACGTATCATTACCAACTTGAGCTAGAAGATAGTGAAGGTAATAAATATAATTACGAAGATCATGTTTTCACGACATTACCACGCCCACGAGTTTCTGAAGTACAGCTGCAGCAGGTGAGTGGTACCGCACAGCCAACAGTTTTGGTCACCTGGCAAAGCAACACAGCTATTTCGTCTATTGTGACATATACACCGGTGACTAACACATCTCTTTCTAAAGATGAGGTGGACCTGGAACTACAAGAAGGGGAACACCGGATGATCATTCGGGGATTATTGCCCCAAACTCAGTATTCATTGACAGTCAAAGGTGTGGATAAACTCGGAAACGAAGCTGTTTCTGACCCTGTTCCATTTACCACAGCTTCGGATACCCGTCCTCCACAGCTGACTAACCTTCAAGTTGAGGCATCTACAGTCAGAAATAGTGACTCGGGGAACACCAGTGCACAACTAATTGTGACGTGGGATTCTGACGAGCTAGGTACTTCTCAAGTTGAATATGCTGAAGGTACGGGAACTACCTATACTGCTCGTACTCAAGAAGACGATAATCTTAACGGCAATCATGTTGTGTTGATTTCTAATCTGAGTCCATCAAATGTATATCATCTTAGAGCGATTTCTCGGGATAGTGCAGGCAACATCGGATACTCTGGTGATGTCGTGACCATTACTCCTAAAGCCGAAAACTCAGCACTTGACCTCGTCCTGAGTAATCTTGCCGATATTTTTGGATTTTTGAATACGGGTGGGTTTTAGTTTTTAGCGGGTGTGAAACTATAAAAAGTCGCTGATGTCCATGAGTTCGTCGATGACTTTCCACGCACGATCTTCTACACGGGAACCGCGAAAAGTTACTCCGTGCTGGCTTACTTCAAACAAACCGGTGTCATTATCTCCATCACCAACACACACCGTTTGGGTGACATCGATATCGAGCTTATTGCAAAACTTCCAAAGCATATGCACTTTGAACTCATAGTCACTGTCGTGACTAATAATTTTTTTGAAGGTATGATCAGGATTAAAAACAAATTGGTTATGGGCTGCGTATAATTCGATTCCAAGCTCTTTGCTGACTTTTTCCGCCAAGATATCGATGGCGCCGGTAATAAGTGCGATTTCGTACCCTTTATCTTTTAGGTAGGCGATAATCTCTTTGGCCCCTTTAACGTATTGGTAGTTAGTCACCGCGGCGACCATATTTTCACGGGTTGCTTCGCCTCGTTCATGATAAATTTCTTCCAAAAATTTTTGGCCTTCGTCATAGGTAATCTTACCGGACTCGTACCATTTCAAGAATTTTTCATCCTCTTCTGGAGTAACACCCATCGCGAGATTGAGTTCGTACCAGGTGTTTTCTTTTACCAGGGTTTTATTCAGGTCGAATACGACTAATTTGATGTCTTCCATAGAAAGAAATTGTACCAAAATAATCATCTATTCGCTCACTTAGTTTGATATAGCAGGGATTGCAAAGAATCTCTAAAAATATGTAATAATTTGTTAGTTTAAGTAAGTAATTTGAAACTCATAGGAATTTCGTTTCGGTCTCTGCTTGTGTTTTGATTATCTCCTGTAAGTTTGTAAAATGTAGAAATATGATGAACCAAGATCCAATTTCTGGATATCGAATCCTTATTTGGTCCGAAGACCCAGATAAACTTCAAACATTTTATCGAGATGTTTTAGCATTAGAACCTTTTATAAAATTAGATATTCCTGACGATTATGGATATGCGTTTAAGGTTGGGGATTCGGGTTTATTAATTTGGATTGGCAAACATTCGGAGGTTCACGGAGAGAACAAAGATCCACAGCGGCATATATTTAACTTGTATGTGCACGATGTCCAGGCGTGGTATGAAAAAATAAAAGATCGAAACGATGTGACAATTCTGCAAGAACCGATGGTAACCCCTCCAACTAGAGATGCAGATATCAAAAAATATGTTTGCACGTTCCTCGATCCTGAAGGTAATTGCTTTCAGTTTATGAATCCATAGTCTATGCAACGTATGACGTATCGGTTTGATTCAGAGGTTTGGTTATATCCCGGTAACGCTGCCTGGCACTTTGCTACAGTTCCGCAAGAAGTCTCTGAAGAGATCAAAAATATGCACGGTCATATGAGCCGGGGATTTGGTTCGATCCGCGTAACGGTGACTATTGGCGTTACAACTTGGCAAACATCCATTTTCCCAGACAAAAAATCCGGCACGTATCTACTACCGTTGAAAGCTGAGGTAAGAAAATTAGAAGGTCTTTCGGTGGGGGATGATATCACACTAAATTTAGAAATTCCTTTATAAAAAAAGGAGAGTGCGATTGGTTCGCACTCTCATATTTGGTTTGCTATGTTAGCTTTCCCCCGAGAGAAACTTGCGGTAACGTGATATCGAAAGTGGCCAAAATGGCGGTCGCATTTTCGCTTCTTTCTGCTGCCTGTTTTAAGGCAGCAGCCCGACGCGTCAATTCGAGCATTCGAGCCCGTTTCAATTCCAACGCCTGAGCTTCTTCAGTGATCTGAATCTGAAGCGACTCAATTTCCTTTAGCACGGGTTCAGCTTGCGCGCGTAACCATGCGGCCATTGGATTTTCGAGTTGTACTTCGACGGGGATGGGCCTCAGATTTGAGACGTTCCACATCCAGGCGTCAACGGGCCAGACATACGTATCTTCACTTCCCGACATCAGTCCCGTACAGGCAGAATAAATGGCATTAAGCGCAGAGGAAACCGATCCGATGTGTCGTTTACCTAACTTTTCGGCGACCAGGTGTGGACCCATTGGTTGGCCTGGTTCATTTTGCAAAATGAGCAAAACAGACTGCCGAAAAGCAGATAAATCTTCAAACCGCGTGATCGGCGGAATGCTATGGCCGGCTTCAATAAGCTTCCAGTACATGCGGCTTTGCATGTGACCTGGGATGCCAATAACATCACGTCGAATGGTCGTCCAAGGATCTGTGGTGGTGGTGAGGTAGATTACCAATGCCTCCACCGATTCGAATCGCGCTTGGTACGCCTCAATATATTTGTCTGCGTCGGACATCGGGAATGGGTCGTCAAAAAGGTCTTTGATTTCCATAGTGCCTCCTGGAACTAGAATTTGGGTAGCCGATTCAGCTTTTCCCTGACAATAATTTTCTCTTCACTAACACGATGGAGAAACAACGTAAAAAGTGTGTTTTAAACACCCATGATCATTCAATTGATCATTAACATAGCAAAAGGGGGAACTATATCCAGTAACTGAATTACTGCACATACTACCAACTTCTTCAAAACGAATATCGTTGTTAAAGAACGAGTAGATATCTTCATGAATAATTATACAAGATATGTTTAGTCAATGAGATTTTGGTTTTTGAGATCTCCAAAGATGAGCACGTCGACAGGAGAAACTTTTTCGGTAGGAGTTGAGGAGAAAAAATCGTAGGCAGCAACTTCTGCGGCGGGGTTAAGCGTGCCGGAATACTCAGCTTGATAACAGGTCATGCGCACGATTGTACCTTCAGGTTTTCCATGCGCTTGGGCTTCAAAGGTTCCATAGTAGGTGATAGTCTCAGGAATCAGGTCGACAGATAGTTCTTCTGTCACTTCGCGTATGAGGGCTTGTTCATCAGTCTCGCCGGCTTCACGTTTGCCGCCGGGAATATACCACGTATCTTTTCCGTGGCTTAACGTCGTTAATATTTTTTTATCCTTCAAGAAGATCCAGGCGAGTTTATCGATATATTTTTTTTCCATAGCGTTATAAATCACGAATCGCTTGAGTGAATTCGATAGGGTAGATATGTTCAAGTAAATGGGCAGCTTCTGTTGGGTCAAACCACTGGGAAGCAATATGTTCGTGGCTGAGGGTTATTGTTTCGGCGGAATCGACGGTACAGATGTGTGCGGATAAAATAAGGCCAACGGATTCGCCTGCATCATTCATGGGGATTCGAATGTTAGAAAGCACCATCTTGAAAGGGGAGATCGTTTTAATCGAAGTAATGCCTGTTTCCTCTTTCAATTCACGTCGTAGCGTTTCTTCAATTGTGCTATCTTTGTGAATGCGCCCACCGGGGATATCCCAATATCCCTCACCTTCGTAACCGCGTAATTGGTCAGGGTTAGTTTTGAGCAATAGAATATTTCCTGTTTCGTTCTGAATAATCGCTTTGATACCGAGATGAAAGCAATCTTCTTTCATATGCTATGGAGAGTATACCAAAATGATTGGGGTTCCTCCCGGCATGCCATTACGGCTGCCGGGAGGATGATTACATTACGACGCTTGGGCTTCTGGTTCCAGAAAAAACGTCCCATCCTCTTGACCGGAACGAACTGTTCCGAAAGATGGGGCGCTCACCCAAAGCGAACGGCAACTGGTTTGCCAACTAACTGAGATAAGTCAGCTGCCTCATCACCTTCAAAAGGGATAAGAGCGTTCGTTACTGAGTCGTGAACGACTCGACCGTGTCCATGGTGGTTGAAAAACCCTTGGTCGTCACGGTCATAGATAATACGTGTTGCGCAAGTCATTTAGCACCTCCTCTTACGCTATGGGTTGGATATTTGGGGTAATTATAGCAAATATTGCGAAAGATGACTAAGAAATTATAGGGATGAGTCCTCGCAAAAGTGCGAGGACTCAGATTCAAGTCTCGGTATACATCAGCATACTTCGACCAGGTCTCCAATTCGAACAGTTCCAGTTAGACTACAACTAAATTGGGCACCAAACACGGCGCCTTTCTCATTTCGGTGCAATGCACCAAGCGTTTTGAGCGGCTCCTTACCCGTGACGTGTCCAAGTGTCTGATCATGTGTTGTCATGACACAACGGACACAGAGTTTGGTGGCGATAAATTCAACGCCACCGATAACCATCCGGGTGATGGCCTCTTCAAAGAACGGCTCTTCAGTAGATGTCATCAAGTGAATATTATCCCGAAAACGATCAGCGGGAACATATACACCGGGTGTTAATAGGTTCTGATTGAGCCAGAGCAGTGATGGGCTGGAGGTCACGAGAACCTGCTCCCCATCACTAAAACCGATGCCGTATTCTGCGCCTTTCTTTAAAGCGCTTCGTGCCAAACGAACAGTGTCGGCAGGCATACGGACGAGTCGGACATCGGTGTCGAGGAATTCACTTAAGCGTAGCGCTGGTTCACGACCCTGATCGATTGCCAAGAGGCGATCGTCCCAAATCGTTGTTTGCAGTCGTTCCCGCTCCATGTGTTTGAGGGGAACAGTGAATTCAAACTTGCACGGTGCCGTCACCACGAGATCATTTCCCGAGGTGTACGTTTGGATTCTTGCCATTTGTGGGAATCCATGTCGCTGTGCAACAAAACCACCTGTTTCTTGATTAACAACTACCCATTCACGATTCAGGATCGTTTGCCCATTTGGGGTAATGATCGCTGGTCCGCGAGGAGAGAGAGTAATCTGAGGAACAAGCGTGGTGGCACACGATTTGATAAACGTGTGTCTCAATGTGCCAACGTAAATCATTGGGTACCTCCCTTCAAAGGTTAGGTATTGGAAATGTTCGAGGGCTCGATTATACAAGATTATAGGGTAATTCTAAAATGGGGGAACGAGGATTCAGATTTTCTTGCTGATTATTTTGATGACGGTGTTCCAATTCCGAGTGGTAATGTTTTTACCAAACATGCGTTCGAGTGTTTTCATAAGGTCAGGGGTCTTGTATGATTCATCAAAGACCATGCTGCAAACAACGCCATCAAAATTATCTATAATGACATATTCTTCGGTCTGTATCGGGTATTTTGACTCTATTTTTTGTTCAGTATGAATGAACGTAGCATACAGGCGAGGTTTTTTGAAGGTATTGAACGGCGAAAACGGCTCGCTTCTGACAAGTGCCAAAATATCATCAACGGGTCGAACGATGACATCGCTTTCGAATCCAATGAAGGATGGAAGTGTTTCAAAAATATTTTTCTCAATTTTGATTGGGTTAGACTCTGGGCTGGTGAAAATGACATTTCCCGTGGCCAAAATTGTCGATACATTTTCATAACCCATAGTTTCAAATGCTTTTCTCAAAACGTCCATTTTGGTGCTGGGATTTTTTCCGCTATTGATACCACGAAGTAAAGCAACATACTGAATTGTTTTTGAACGGGACATATATGCAGTATACCAGGAGCTATTCCATCGAGGCTGGTTGAAGAATGGCAACTTTATTGCCTTCGGTATCTTTGATCATGACGAATCGGCCAACACCGGGGATATCCATTGGTTCACCTAAGACTTCGCCACCAGCGTTTTTGACTAATTCGATATGCTCATCTACATTATCAACTACGATGACCAGATGCGGTGGCTCGTTTTCTTCTTTTGATTCATAAAAACCGCCATTGATTGCGCCAGGCTGTGCAATCATACCTTTTTCATCAGTATCTGCGGTGTGGGCCATAATATAGTTACCCATATCTTCACCCATCGGAATCATGTTCCACCCAAATGTTTCGGAATAAAATTTAGAAACTCGTTCACGATCTTTAGTGGGCATTTCAAAATGAACGACAGAGCATTTTCGCATACCGTGATTCTATCTGAAGGCTAGGTCTGGAGTCAATAAAAAAAAGCCCGCATACGAGATGCGGGCGTGATTTGGGGCGCGTGTCCGATTCATTGGTTTTGTATCCGATCCAGTTCGGCACAGATAACTTCGTGCAGATCGTCGAAAACGAGATTCCAAGCATAAGTTTGGGCATCTATGAGTTCGATAAGATATTCTTTCTGGTTACCACCATCTCTCCAAAGCATTCCCATGTGGACGATCAGCCCGATTTGGGCTTTGAGTCGTTGGATGTCGCTCAATTGATCGACAATTTGCTCTCCAAGCATTCGGTATTCAGTTAATATGTCTGTAAAACGATTTGCTTGGTTTGCGATGGCGGTGACGACTTGTGGTCGAAGTTTTTCCATGGCAGCACTAGGAACAAAACCACTGTATTCGGGAAGCGCGTCTATGGTGAGTGTTTCCATAACAGCCTCCTTTTTTGGAAACGATCAAATTTGGGCCTATTTTATCATGGATTTTTAGATTTCAGCTGTCTGACAGAATAGAACCCTATCCAGAGTAGGCAGAATCCTATTCCGATACGCTGGAGGAGCCCAACATACGCATCATATTGGCCTGAGGACATGAGCGGGCCCATGAGTAGTGAACCAAATCCCAGTACGAGTGAAATGCCAAACCATGATTTGTTCCAGACTGTTTCCATTTGATGACCAAATGCAGCAAAAACTATGGCAAGGGGAAGAGCGATTGATTGGGGGATACTCGTCAGTGAATGAAGTTGTCCTGTGGTAGTTACATCAATGCAACCGGCGTCACAGGGAAAGAAACCAACGATGACCATAAATATCCCGGCAATCCAGAGGAACACGGTCGCTAGCTTATACCAGGTATTTTTCGTGAATTCGACAGTAAAGAAACCATATGAAAAAATCAGAATCAATATCCCAACTCCCATGAATCCAGCGACGTTCATGATCGTCATGTAGGGAGACTCTACGCCGCCAAGTTCGCTCATGTGTTGAATGATTGAATCATATCCTGTCCATAAGGCTGCAAGGGTTTCCATCAAGATGAAATAATAAAACGGAGCCACAATACCGATGATCCATGAAAATTTTTGAGAGCTCGTATGAGGCATGGTCATAATTATAACGCATAGATAGCAGGTATATTATGGGGCTAAGAATCTGAAGATTTGCTGAAGGTTGGTAATCACCAGATCAAGAGCGTTGTCCGTGCGCTTGGGGGTAATGGTTACGCTATCTACGGAATAGCCAATATTTCCGGCACTATCTTTGGCAATGGTTCTTAAATGGTACACACTACTTGGATTGAGTTCTGAGATTACCATCGTGTGGTTAAAGGTTAAGTTTGAATCTTCTTGCGTGCGCTGAGAATACGCTGTACCCGTTCCTTCGCCATATTCGACTTGTGAGGTTGTTGGTTCATCAGTATTCCATGAGATCGTTATCTGGGCACCTTCTTCCACTCCTGTTGTATTACTTCGAGAAAGTATCGTCTCGATATTTAAATTGGAAATTACAGGTGGTCGTGTATCGGTGGCGGTTGTAAACGTTTGTGCGTCGGATGTGGCTTCATTAGCGAGGCGATCCTGTCCTTTAACGATGAGCGTATAGGGAGTTTCTGCGAGAAGTCCCTGAATAAACATGCGATGTTCACCAGTCGTCCGTTCCAGGCTTACTGATTCAATTGCTTGGGCAGGGGCACTTGTCGGGTAATACGAGATCACCGAGGTGATCTCAGTATTGGATTCCCAGGTGACTAAAACTGATGGCTGGGCGGTTCCGCTGACTTGTTGAATACGTACGTTTGAGATTCTTGGCCTGGGCAGGGTATCAAACGTATGATCTTCGAATTCATAAGTATTTCCTTCGATATCTTCTAATTGGAGTTTGTAATGATAGGTTGTTCCGTCAAGTAAGTCAGCAATAGGTACGGCATACGTTGATTCCGTTGTGGCAGTGTCAATACTGACCGAACCCCCATATGCAGTGGTTGCGCCATAAAGTACTGTGGCTTTGGAAGCATTGTTGACGGTGAAGGTAATGAGAGCAGAATTAAGATTAACGTTCGAGGCTCCCACATCGGCTACAGAAGGGGCAGGTTCGGTCAAGAACGTTTGCTCATCTGAAATGCCCGTGTTTCCATCTTCGTCTGTCCATTTGGCCACATACCAATAAACGGTTTCTGGTTTGAGATTAGTGAGATTAATCGTGTGTTCCGTGGTGTGCACGGAGTTGGATGGCTCTTCTTCAAAGTATTCACCGCTACTCGTACCGAAAGCTACTTTTGAATCTGAGGTTCGGTCAGTGGTCCAGTTTACCGTTGCTTTTTGGGTAGTAATGTTAGTAACGGTTGGACCAGAAGTTAGATCAGCGGGCACAGTAAATTTTCCGTCAGGAAATCCGGTAGCTGTTTCAGACGTCGCCGAACAATTATTGGCCGAGTCGCACGCTCTGATACAGTAATAATAGTCTTGCTGAATAAGCCCACTATCAACGTATGAGGTTCCGCTCGTGGTGGCAATTTCATTAAAGGTCGAAAAATCATCAGAGCAAGTAGCCCCGTTGGTACCTTGATAAATACGATACGAGCTGATCCCGGCTCCAGTATTTTCAGGCTCAAACCAAGAAACGGTTAATCTCCAAATTTCTTTATTTTTAATTGAAACGTCGGCAATGTCTACGTCTGTTGGAATACCGGGGGCAGGAGTGTTTGCCGTAAATTGCACTGAAGCATAATCCGTGTAATTTAAGTTGCCCGCTTCATCCTTGGCGACAACATAAAACGTGTTGATTCCAGGCTGTGTAGCATAAGCGTCAGCAGCTAATAATGAACTGCTGGTGAATGAACACGTGTTCGCTGAAGGTAGGGTGTTAACGGTATAGCAATAGCTCAAGCCGCTCGCGCTTCCTTGGAAGTCTGTTGGAGTATCCCAATCAAAAGAAAATTCGTTGACAGTGTTAGTAGTGGGGGAAACGGTTAGATTTTCTGGAGATGACGGTGCATCAGCATTGTATTTTAGGATGGCTGTCACATATGAGGCGGAGACATTGCAGGCTGTATCCAGCGTTCTAAAATAGAGTGTGTTTTCACCCGTTGAAAGTGAATCGTAGGTTCCATTGAGTGTATAGAGTCCCGAAGTGAGAACGTCATCGCAATCTTCGCTTCCGGTATGTGAATCTCCATACCATGTTCCGCTATCTCCCAAACGATATTGGTAACCTTTTAATCCTGAATGCGCATCCGTTGCTGCGTTTGTCCCGGTGGTGGCCCAGGCCACTGTAAAGGAGTTAATATCTCGCAGATACCCTTGGGGTGCGGAGAGTCCTGATGGGTTGGTCGGTGGGGTATTGTCAAATCTAAAATGAAAGCTTGCCGATGAACCGGCGTAGACGTTGCCGGCGATATCAACCGCTTTAACATTTAGATAATACGCTGAGCTGCTGCTCGTTAACCAAGGTGTACCTTTGTAGGATGCAGTAGCAAAGTTAATGCTGTTTGTACTTACAATAAACTGACACGTGGTATTGGAAAGGCTCACCGGGCTGGTTCCGAGAAGGCCTTTTGAAGTTGCCGGGTTGCCGTTTGAATCAGTTCCTAAGTATAAACAATATCCTCGAAGACCGCTTCCGCCAACGTTGTCGCTACCCGCATCCCAAGAGAAATACGGATTGCTGCCGCTACTCCATTCGTTTGAATTTACTGCATCACCGCCAGCGGCTGTCAGCATGGCGATGTTTGAGCCGTTGGTTGTTGGAGTAATGAGATCGCTCGCGGTAAATCCGATTGAAATGTCAGAAAAAACTGGTGTATTGGCTCCGGTCGGTTGGAAGGTAAGGTAATACTGAAGATATTGGTCCGTGTCATCAACACAGTTATTACTGGTTAGGTCAGATCCGGAGGTGATTGCCGTACATGAACCCCAACTCGAGGCGCCGGACATGCTGGAGTTGGAGTCGGTTCGGACTTTGACAATAATCGTTCCGCTTCCACTAGTTGAGTAGGTGAGTGTACCCCAGTCAGCAGGGAATTCTGCGTTGAATACGTTTGAGGTGAGTGTCCCCGTGGTTTGGTATTTTAATTCTTCAGATCCAGAGACGGAAGTTGGTTCTGAATTCAGCCATTTTCTGACGCGGGCATTATCAAAATGGTGGGTACCATTATAGAAGGCCCATCCGGGACGCAAATTTGTTTCGGTAGAGTATGAAGAATTGTACGCCGTCGACCAAGTATCACCGTTATCATCCGAATATTCATAATACGCACCACCGGCGCTTTTCATCCGAAGACGGACATTGTAGTACGTACCCTGATCCCATGTATGGGCCCCAAACCCACCGCGGCTTGAACCATCTTCGTATCCGTATTGACCGTAACTTGTCGTACTACAATTACAGCCTTGGTTGTAGTATCCGTACACCAAATTGGTATAACTGGTGCCACTTGTCCCATCATGCCAACCCATCATGAGCGCGTCGTAGGCTGAGTTATTGCTGACCCACGTGTAGTTCATTTCAAACGAAAGGTCAGATCGTGC
>JAGQKX010000129.1 GCA_020429905.1 candidate division WWE3 bacterium | reverse complement strand
AAATTCGATCATCTGTTCGAGGCTAAAATCTCGGGGAGGAGCTAGTTTCACCGCAATATCTGACGTTGAACTTCGTACGTTGGTGAGCTGTTTTTCTTTGGTTACATTCATGACCAGATCATCTGGTCGATTATTTACGCCCACGATCATTCCCTCATAGACGATTTCTCCGGGTTTAACGATGGTTTCTCCACGTTGCTGGGCTTGATTTAGTCCATAGGTGGTGGCAGGACCTGTTTCACCAGAAATAATTGATCCCGCTCGTTCGAACTCTGCGTGCGGGCCTTTTTCTTCGTAGCCGAGGAAAATTGAGTGCATCAATACTCTCCCTGCAGTTTGGGTGAGTAATTTGTTTCGAGTTCCAATCAGGTTTTTAGTAGAAATTTTTATTTCAAATCGGACTTGTCCTGCAATGGAATGCATGTTTTGCACAACACCTTTGCGGAGACCGATTTCGGTAGTAACGGCGCCGACATATTCTTCTGGTACCTCTATCGTGACGAGCTCGTATGGTTCGTATGTCTTCCCATTTTCTTCTTTAAGAACCACTTCGGGCCGAGAAACGGCAAACTCATACCCTTCACGACGGAGGTTTTCGATAAGGACAGAGAGATGGAGTTCTCCCCTACCTGATACTGAAAGCCCTTCCTGATCAGCGATATTTTCGACACGAAGTCCAACATTCTTTTCCAGTTCTTTGTATAAACGGTCGTGTAGTTGTCGTGAGGTAAAAAAATCACCCTCAGTACCTGCAAACGGTGATGTATTCACCCAAAATCCCATTTTTAGTGTTGGTTCGTCTACTTTAAGCCGTTCACGGCTTTCGGGTTGGGCTGGATCTGTGAGTGTATCCCCAATTCCGGCGTTACCGACACCAGTAATGGCGACAATTTCGCCTGCTGAGGCATGTTTAGCGGGTACTTTTTTAAGTCCTTCAAAAACATACAAATATTCACAAACACCTTTGGCCGTAGCTTTGTCATCTTTGACAACAGCAACTTGATCTCCCGTTGAAATCGAGCCTCTCCAAATTCTTCCGATGACATAACGGCCTTTATAATTATCGGCGTCAATGGTATTGACTTGCATTTGGAATGGTTCGTCAGGATTGCCTTGTGGATGTGGGACATACTCAATTATCTTTTCCAGTAATGGGCTCAAATCCGTACTGTCTTCAAGTGACAATGAATGATCACTATTTTCATGTAAGATATGACCGGCAACACCTTCTTTGGCGATGGCGTATAAAATGGGAAAGTTTAGTTGATCTTCGTGGATGGATAATTCTAAAAATAAATCAGCGATTTCGTTTTCGACCTCTTTCACCCGTTGATCTTTACGGTCAATTTTGTTGATAACTACAATTGGTTCTAATCCAAGATCTAAAGCAAGTTTGAGTACATAACGGGTTTGAGACAAGACTCCTTCAGCTGCGTCTACTATCAGTAGACATCCGTCTGCCATGTTCAAAACGCGTTCAACTTCCCCGCTAAAATCAACATGACCGGGTGTATCAAGAATATTTATTTTGTACTCATTCCAAAACACAGCGGTGTTTTTGGCCAGAATAGTAATCCCCCGTTCACGTTCAAGGTCATTACTATCGAGGATGGTGGTCTGCTGCATTTCTGCCTCGTTGTCCCGGAAAACGTGTGTTTGCTTTAAGATACCATCGATCAAAGTGGTTTTTCCGTGGTCAACATGGGCAATAATGGCTATATTTCGTAATTTAGTGATATCAACTTGTTTCATACAGTGCAAAATTGTACTACAGAAAAGTAAAACAAGATACTCTGAGAAGTTTGACGGAGTGAACGAGATGGTGGGCGATATTGGATTCGAACCAATGACCTCCACCGTGTCGAGGTGGCGCTCTAACCATCTGAGCTAATCGCCCGCGTTCAGGTTAACTTTTTTTAGTCTTTTTCTTAGGTTTTTGTTCTTCTTTATCGGAGTCTTTCTCAAGTTCCGGGAAATTCATTTCGACAATTTTTCCAATGACTTTGTCCCGTCGCATCAAGTATCGAAGATGCTCTTTGCGGTGTGGATCTTGGAATAATTGCATTGTTTCTGAACTTTTAGAGGCATTAATTTCTGAATCGACTTCTTCATCAGATACAGTCACATTTTCTTTTTCGCCAATCTCAGCGATGGCAAACTCAAGCGTATATTCTTTTTCGATATCCTCTAGCCATTTATTTTCTAATTCTTCCAGTGTCATTTTTTGTTGTTTAGCAAACCCCTCTAGGTCTAATCCGATTTTTTCTAAATCTTCTGCTTTTTTCTGTTTACGCTTTTCTAAATCATCATGAATGAGTTTATTGGGTAGGCTGACGGTTGTTTTTTTGTATAGGGTATCTAATACATCTTGAGTAAATTTATTACCTGCCTCATAGGTTTTCTCTAGGATAAGGTTACTGTGTAGTTTGAGTCGCAAATCGTCCATATTACTCGCTCCAAGCA
>JAGQKX010000128.1 GCA_020429905.1 candidate division WWE3 bacterium | reverse complement strand
CTTGTAGTTTTACAAAATCAATCCTAATTCATATTTATCTTTACCAAATACCATGCAACCGCCTTTTGATATTAATAGTTATACCTGTGTAGAAAAAAGCATTATCACAGTTAAGTATATATACATAAAACATAAAATCCTGAGCTCGTCGAAGGATGGGGTGAGCGACGGGATTCGAACCCGCGACCCTCAGTACCACAAACTGATGCTCTAACCAACTGAGCTACGCCCACCATAATATACACAAGAGGAGATCTTGATTACGAATTTTACCAAAAAGGGCTCAAAATCGCACGACTACTCACGATCTGGCATATTATTTCTACCCATTTGTTTGGTTCCTTGTGCGAATGTTGTTCGTTCAACCGTATCAGCTTGCTGAAATTTACCTCCAGTACCTGCTGTCTCATCCTCAGCCCATTCCTGCCGTTGCCGGGCATCCACCATCGCAGCAATTTCGGCTTGGATTTCTTGGATGCGGGCTTCATCTTTCAGATGCTGTGCCGTTCTAAGTTGGTCTTGAAGGGCAAGGACTTCACGGGCGTGCTCATGGGTCTTACTGATAGGAGCCGTTTTCTGCTCAGGTATTTGACCCTGTTCATCTTTTTCTAGCGTCTCGTTGGTAAAACTTTGTAATAATTGTTTTTGTTTGAGGGATAATTCAAATCCCATAATCAATCACCTCCCGATATAACCATATCGAATAATTGTTTATCCGTAAAATCCGAAGCTACCAATAGGGGATAGGTAGAGCTGGCTCCCGACTCAATATCAGCATTGGGTAAATAAATCGCCGGTATTCCGGCCGCTTCGGCCGCTTTGATTCCCGCCAGAGAATCTTCAAAAATAATTGCCTGATTCTTTTCAACTTTCACATCTGCGTGCTGGTTAAATCGATCAAACGCGAGAAGAAAAATATCAGGCGCGGGTTTTTTGGCAGCGACTTCATCTCCCGTCGTGATCATCTCGAATTTCTTAGTAAGATCAGGCATAGCCTGTGTGATCCCATCAAGAATGTCTCGATCAAGAGAAGTCGCCAAGATACAATGTATTCCGTCCGTTTTTATGGCCTCGATAAATCGTTCGACGCCATTTCGGTACTTCACCTCACTGGGTAATAAGGCCCCATAATAGGACAGAATCTTGGGGCGAACTTCTTCAGTAGATAGCGATTGAAACGCTGGTATTTTTGCTTGGTAGATTTTCCAATTGCCGGTGATACCGATACCTGGCTGATGGTAAAAATACTGATCACGAACACCGTATTCTTCAAAAAGGCGAATGAACGCCTTCGACCAGACTGGCTCATCATCAAGCACTGTCCCATTGAGATCAAAGATAGCTAGCGAATATTTTTGCATAGTTACACCGTATCATAGGGAAAAAATAATTGCTATGAATTTAAATCGTTACGAAAAAGTAGCTTGTATACCCGATACATATTTTGACTTCCGATTCAAACGATAGGGAAATAGCTGCATCAATGATTTAACTTGATTTTGCTTTGAAAGCGGGTATTTGACTTCGAGAATCAACTGATTGCGATCAGTCATATACTCGGTGAACTGATGACTCAGTAGAACAGAGTAGTACGTAAGATCTGAGTCAAGGGTCAACCTGATCTGTGACATTTCATTTTCAAAATAGCATCGTTTATATGAATTTATTAACACCGGTTTGTACCAGGGTAGATTCGACTTGATGAATCCAGGTAATTCTTGTTTTAATAAGAATGAATTCAACGACTCAAGATCGTCATAATTAATGAGTTTAAAATCGGGGACATGATATCTCAGTTTGGCTCCTGAATATCCAGACTTCGCTTTCATCTCTAACGTTGCACCAGAAACAATTCCAAAAGTATTCCCATACCAACGCAAACGCATTTTGTACCGGTTGCCACTTCCTGAAATATTATCCATCAGTGTCACGAAATCACGCGTATCGAAATAGAGACTGTTAACCTGACGCATTGGATATCGCTCTGTTAAGTTTGCCGGGTGAGAGAGAATTGCCGATCGTATATGTTGATGTTGATATTTTGAAAAACACGGAAGAACATACTTTCGTTCATATCGTTTTTCATTATCTTTAGTTAACCACGAAATTTTATTGAGCATAGAATCTTTCTTTTAGGTTTTGGGCATTGGGTGAAATTGTTTTTGAATCAATGATCATCTGCGAACCCAGTTCAAGCTCAAACGGAGTCTTCACAGAATCCGCCATTGTGACAGATTCCACATTCAGATAGGCCGCACCATATTCGGGCTTCTTTTGGAAAACAGTTAAGCCAATTTCCATCTTCTCAAGTGTAAGATTTTGAATATGAGTACTTGATTCATCTTTCGATGCGACCCCTAATGTTCCATTTTTTAATACTGCATTTGTCACCGATACTGTACTTCGCTCGCCGGCACTAATGCCCTTATCTCCATAACCATCCACATACAAATCTTCAATAATTATTTAA
>JAGQKX010000127.1 GCA_020429905.1 candidate division WWE3 bacterium | reverse complement strand
ATAACATCCCAATCGTCTTCAGCGAGTGTATATACTGCCTCTGCTCCTTCACGTGCGAGGTTAATTGCCTGTCCTTTGAGACGAACATTTTGTTCGTTACGAGCAATGTTGGTAAATCCGAGAATGATAGAGCCAACTAATATCGAAAACAACATCATGGCGATGAGCAGTTCAATGAGTGAGGTTCCAGCTGAATTGGATAGAAGTTGTTTATTCTTCATGTTGATACGCTTACAATCCCATAGGGATTGATTACGATACGATAAAATTCCCCGTTATGACTAAGAATAATAGTACCGCTATTAAAAGTTTTGCCAGTTAGTTTATCGAAAAGTACTTCGTCGTTTCCTGGATTAGGGAGGGCTACAGTGCTGAAGGTAACATTTGCTGGTAATGAGTGGGATTCTAAAACATTACTTACCGAATATGTATTGTAGTAAATCTCATATGATGATGTCCCAAAATGCACTCCATAGGCGCGTTGATTTCGGGCGGCAATTGATTCTAATCGTGTGTCTGAAATATCGGTAGCGACTTCCTGGGCAATTTGTTGCAAATCCGTTTTGACAAACAATAGTCTATACGTTGCTACTCCGGTGACCGTTAATACTCCCAATATAGACATCACCACAATTAATTCAATGAGGGTGAACCCGTTTCGAGATCTTTGGTAAATGGGCAGAATACGGCTATGCATATATGCGTAATACTAAACATAACTATAACATCTCTAGTTGTTTACGAACAAGCGCATCTTACGAAAATTCATGGGTGTACGGTATAATAAAATGCAATAGTATGTACACATTTTTATCCCAAGAACCAAGCTCATCGCACAGTGATCATGAACTTATCTCCATGAATGAGTTGATGACCGAGCTTAAGCAAAGAGGAATTAGTGTGAGTCGGGCGAATGAGCTAGAAGCTAAACTTTCCAGCTATGCGAGAGAGGGAATGATCCCACCAGGTAAATCGCAGTATTCTTCAAAAGACCGCGGGATTGTAGATCACTACCCGAGATGGGTACTAAATTTTTTAGAAAAAGTTGATACGTTAGAAAAGCGAGGTATGAGCAAGGACCGCATTATCAGTTCACTGCTCCATCATGAGATTGATGAACCGCCAGATGTCCGTTTAGCAAAAATACGGAGAAATGAAGGATCAGTTTCGGGTAACAAAATGCTTTCCCAGACTCGTGGTTTGGTTCGATCTGGTATTAAGATTGGTAGCTAACCGTGATTTACCAAAGCGTGACTATTTTCCAATTTGATCTTTTAATTGTTCTGCTAATTCTCCGACCGTTGGCAAAGAATATTTTTCTCCGGAATATGCCTTATACATTAGAAATACCCAAAGAATAAGTCCAATCCAACCGGTAAAAATCTGAATAATTGGAATGAAACTTAGTACCGTTAATACTCCGAAAACAATGGTGCTTTGGGCGGCATGAAAACGGATAAAAGCGTCATCTTTTTCGGTAAAAAGAAAGACAATTCCCGTAATCCAGCCCAAAAAATAGGTCAATGCGGCATTCAAATTGCCGTCAGCCTTCTTTGGTGCATTCGATTCTAATTCTTTATTTTCGGCAGAAGATTGTGAGTCCTGTTCGTCCAAAATGTATCACCTACTTTCGTATTTCAACTACTCCAATTGTATGATTATTTTCCCAGATGGCAAATAAGGCGTTATGGCATGCTACAATCCAAAATAATGAAACGAACAAGAGAAAAAAAAGATTTATTTATTGACAAGATTAAGGCACTATATCCGCAAAAATCAGCGGAGATTTTAGATGTACTAACAACGAGTGTACCGCCGTCGTTTCGAGTAAATACGAGAAGAGTTGTTGTCCAAGACGTGATCGATTCGCTGAAACTACAAGGATTTGAGATAACAGATGGTCCAATTGCACCGAGTTACATTTGCCATCAAGGATCTAGTCAAGTGCGTCTTTCTGAAACCAAAGAATTCAATACGGGAGAGATATATATGCAAAACATTGAGAGTATGTTGCCCGTGCAGGTTATTGCTCCGAAAAACGGTGAAAAAATCTTAGACTTGTGCGCAGCCCCTGGTAGCAAGACGACCCAAATCCTAGATTTTGTAAATGACACCAGTACTATTGTTGCCGTAGAAAAAGATAGCCGACGATACGAACGATTGCTCCAAAATCTTCAGCTCTATTCTCCCGATCACCAAGTAACGGTAATCAATACCGATGGGTATCGACTGGAACGACAATATCCAAATTTTGAAAACCAGTTCGATGTTGTTTTCGTAGATGCTCCTTGTTCGAGCGAAGCATACGTTCGTCCACTTCAAGAAAAAAACCTCAAGTATTGGAATCGGAAAAAATATTCTGATTTTGTTGGCCTCCAAAAAGGGCTTATAATGAGTGGATATCGGATGCTTAAGCCAGGAGGCCGAATGCTGTACTCGACGTGTACATATAGTGTCGAGGAAAAGGAAGCGGTTGTTGATTGGCTGG
>JAGQKX010000126.1 GCA_020429905.1 candidate division WWE3 bacterium | reverse complement strand
GACACAGCTTACCCACCACGTTAATCCCGAAAAACTATTTCGGCATTACTTGTACGTTCCTTCGACAAGCCAAACTATGTTGATGCATTTTGATGCCATGGCGGCTGATCTAGTTGAACGGTTTGGTTTGCAGGGAGCATTAACGATTGATGTGGGTTCCAATGATGGCACACTGCTGCGTTATTTTCAAAAACGCGGAGCACAGGTTTTGGGAATCGATCCCGCAGAGAACCTGGCCAAAATTGCGAACGAAAAGGGTATTCCGACAGTGGCTGATTTTTTTGGTCCGAAAACCGCGCAGTTGGTACGGACGCAGCATGGCGGAGCACGCCTCATCACGGCAACAAATTGTTTAGCGCATATGCCTGACATTTTTCACTCAGTTAATGCGGTTTCATTGTTGCTCGATGACGACGGCGTTTTCGTCGCTGAATTCCCATATCTTTGGGACATGCTGGATAAGGTTGAGTTTGACACTATCTACCACGAACATTATTACTATCTCAGTATCATGCCGTTGGTAGAGCTTTTCCGTTTCTGGGGAATGCGGATTTTTGATGTCGAACGATTGCCAGAGATTCATGGAGGCAGTATTCGGGTGTTTGCCTGTAAAGAACAGGCCTCATACGAAACTACCGAAGCAGTCTACGCAATCACCGCCTCGGAACGTATCCGGGGATTCGATCAGCCATTCGCCTATGATTTGTTCGCCGCTAATGTGCATGCGCTTCAGCAAGCTTTGCGCGAAGCATTAGAAGGGGCTTATCGTCGAGGTGAAAGAGTTATTGGGATTGGAGCGCCAGCAAAAGCAAGTGTATTGCTTAACAGCGCGAAAATTAACTCTCAGTTGTTACCGCATATCGTTGATTCTATTCCTCTAAAGCAAGGACGGTTGTTACCTGGATTAGGTATTCCTGTCCACGCAGAGGAAGAATTCGAAGAATTGGATGCCGATACCGGTCTCGTTCTTCCATGGAATTTCGCCAAAGAAATCCGGCGGAAGTATGACTGGTTTGTTAATGGAGGTGGAAAACTTTTTGTGGCTGTTCCCAGACTTCAACCACTGTAGAGTTCATTAGATCAGGAGGAAGCTTTTGAGTATCTGTATAATGCCGGTACCATCATAGAAAGAGTCATCGTTTTATAACGTTGGCTCTTTTTTTTCCGGAAGGTCAGTACTAACTGATAATTCTTTGAAAGAAACCGTTGGCGAAATATCAGTAAGAATTTTTTCAATTTCAATATATTCAGATTCGTCCGGTTCAAGTATTCGTGGACGTGCATAATCTTCGATCAACATCGGTATCAGTTCAAAACCAAGCGTCTGATCATTTCGATTAATCACTGCGCGAACAGCAAAACCTTGTCGCGTTGGCATTGAATACATCATATTAAACACCGTGTTTCCTAACCCATAAAAAATCAGACTATGTTGATATTGCTCAACGGGTTGCATCCAATGTGCATGATGCCCAATGATAACATCAGCGCCTGCGTCGACCGCTACATGTGCTAAATTTTTTTGTTCTGCTGTCACTTGGTAAGTGTATTCGTTACCCCAATGTATATTTACTATTATTAGATCAACGGTATTTTTCAGAGCTAAAATGTCGGACTGAATATTTTCTTCCGTAGCTTCGGCAATGTGATCAAAATTTGTATTGGTTAATGAAGAGTACGATAGAAATCCAATTGTGTATGAGTCAACTTCTTTAATAACTGGTTGCTGGCTAGTGTTTCCCTCAGAAATATATCCCACTGCATTGATACCCAAATTTTCGAGCGTTGTTTTTGTTTTGGTTGGAGAATCAGCAAAATCATTGGCATGATTGTTAGCTATTGTCATCAGGTCAAAATCAACTGTTTTTAGAATAGTGGCTTCATCTTGTTGTATTGAAAATCGATAACAGTCCTCACAAGTGATTGATTCGTCACCAATGGGAGACTCAAGATTTCCCATCGCTAAATTTGACTCAGATATTAGATCTTGTATTCCATTAAACGGCCAATTCTGAGGACGAGATTTTTGGTGCGTTTGGATACTTCGGGCAAGCATGATATCACCAAAAAATATCAGCGATATTGGTTCCTGCTGAAAAATTTCTGGTTCAGTGATAGATAATTTTGTTTCATTTTGATTAGGATTTTGCTGAGGGGTTATACCGTCATACTGAGATATTACCCAAAAAATAACTATGATGATGAATGTGAATACAGGGAAGATTATTTTTCTCATGTGATGATTATACGGGTTTGGATAAAGGAGGGCTTATGTAGCCCTCCTTTAATACGGAGACGATAGTTGTTACTTAATTTATGAAGTGAGGCAAACTCGTTCGGAGAATGCCTCGTAGATTTCTCCTCTCATGGTTTGAAGCAGGAGTTGATTGATTCGTTTGCCGATCTCAGCAGCTCTTAGAGTCTCTGAAGACAAACCGCCAATCGCAGAGATAGGTGCCAGATAACTGGCGTTTCCTGAACGCCAAAGTTCTTGAGCGCAAAAAAGGTCAGCTAACGTAAG
>JAGQKX010000125.1 GCA_020429905.1 candidate division WWE3 bacterium | reverse complement strand
AATTCTACTGCTACATCAGATCGGGCGACGGCCCCATCTAAATGCTTGATTGATTAATATTCTTCCTTTCACTCAGGGGATGTTTGGCACTGATTAATAGATACTTTTTCACGACAGAACATATACACTATTGACGATCTATTATTTTATCTTACACTTATAACTATTATTGCATTGGGGAAAGAATATGAATTCATCAAACACACAAACCAGGCAGTTTATCCTATCCTCCGAAACAATCATTGCGATTGTTTTGATTGTGCTTGGAGTCATTCTGAGGCTTGTTCCACACCCACCTAATGTTGCTCCTATCACGGCTATTGCTCTTCTTGGAGGCGCAAAATTAGGTAAACGTTCCGGCGTTATTTTGGTGATGAGTATCATGCTGATTTCCGATCTCTTACTGGGAATCCATGGAAGTATGCTCTATACCTGGGGGAGCTTTTTAGCCATTACATACATTGGTCAATTAGTTTTACAGAATCGTTCAAACCCACTGTCTATCTTTTCAACGGCGTTAGCTTCGTCATTACTCTTTTTTCTTGTGACCAATTTCGGAGTCTGGCGCGAAGGAACAATGTATGCCCAAAATCTAAGCGGACTACTGCAATCATATACCATGGCAATTCCATTTTATCGAAATACAGTGCTCGGAGACCTCATCTACACCCCGTTATTTTTCGGGGCCTATCAATTACTCAATAACTATTTCAAGCAATACTCACTTTCATTTTCACTGCCGTTTTTAACCTTAAAGAACCATGAATAATCCGTATGCTGTTATTGATATCGGATCTCTAAAAGTAAAATTCCTCATAGCATCTGTTACTCCACAACATTCCTTGACCGAACTATATGCCTCCAGTACACTAACGTGTCTGGGGTGTGATATGGATTTGAAAGAGGACGCCATTCTCGAATCAAACGCTGAGAAAACATACACAGAACTACGTCGCTGTGCTCAAATCATGCAAGAACATCAAGTAGCAAAAGTCAGAATTGTGGCCACGCAAACACTGAGGAGAGCATCGAATTCAAAAGAAGTAACTCAGAATATCGAACGTATTCTTAACGCACCCGTAGAGATAATTGATCACCAGGAAGAGGCAGCGCTTTTTTTCAAGGCCGTGATGTCTGATATGCCAGAAAATCTCCCCAATCATTTGGTTGTCGATATGGGCGGGGGGAGTGTACAGTTAATTATTGGTAGGCCCAAAGAGATACACTCCATTAACATGATGCCAACTGGTGCGGCATATTTACACGATAAATACATCAAAGAGCCGCAGAGTGAAAAAAGTAAAACGCATCCCGAAGAACTAAAACTTCTAAAAACATTTATCCATGAGCAGATCAGAAATACTGGAATAGACCGATCAGCTTTCCAGGGTATTCCGATTGTTTACGGGTCAAGTAATATTGCTGATCTATTTGACCATATTGGTATACCACTCAGTACAGATGGTCCCTCTCAAACACATCCCATGACCACCCATCCTCAACATCTTCAGACATTTGTCGATTCAATTTTGCCATATACGTATGAAGAACGAGAAGCCATGTTTAACTTTCAGAAAGGATATATGTGGGGGATCGATAAAGCATTCGCTAACATCATTGCCCTCGCGGATGAATTTAACAGCTCGGTAATCATTCCGAGCAACGCTAATATTTCACAAGGGATCATTTTTAGTTTAGCTCAGATTGAAACCTGAGCAAGGAGGTGCCGATTGAATGGCCAACCCCATTTAGAGGTTATTTGTGGGGAAATGTTTGGCGGAAAAACAACCGAGTTGATCCGGAGACTTCGTCGAGCACAGAGAGCACGAAAAACTGTGTACATGTTCAAACCCGAAATTGATGTCAGGTTTGACGAAGTCCAGGTTGTTTCTCACGACAAAGCTTCTTTTATTGCTGTGCCTGTCAAAGACGCAGCCAGTATATTAGCTTGGTTGACTGAGAACCATCCAGTGAACATTCCTCGTCGTGGGTGTATCGTCGGAATCGACGAAGCCCAATTTTTTAATGGAAACTTGGTGCAGGTCTGCCTCGAGTTAGTCGAGCAAGGTATGACCGTTATTTGTACCGGATTGGATATGGATTTCCGCGGAGAGCCATTCCATCCGATGCCTGAGCTAATGGCCCGGGCGGAAGTAACCACCAAGATTCACGCGATCTGTGTTGTTTGTGGTGAGGAAGCGAGCCGTACCCAACGGCTTGTGAACGGTGAACCGGCAGCGTTTGACGATTCGATCGTCCTTGTAGGAGCAGAAGAATTCTACGAAGCTCGATGCCGAAAATGTCACAAAATAAACCCTCCCCGTAACCAATGATCCAAAAACAGTGGCCTACTTATCCAAAGTGGGCCACATCTTTTTTCTGAGTAAGCATGTATAAATGAAATGAAATTAACCGGCGCCACCGCCGCCGCCGCCACCGCCTCCTCCTCCGCCACCGGAGAATCCACCACCACCGCCTGAGGAATAGTGAGCTGCAGAAGTCGATGCAGTTTGAAGTTCGGACTGGAAAACATTCAATGACTCAGAAAATGCGCCCAATGACTGAGCGG
>JAGQKX010000124.1 GCA_020429905.1 candidate division WWE3 bacterium | reverse complement strand
CCTCATCAAAGGAGGATCTCCGATGAGCTTCAATATACGAACCGCCTGGCCATTGGCGATCTTAATGGCAGTCTTGCTGTTGTGTGCGTGTGGCGGTGCAGAAATCGCAACAAACTCACCTTCAGCACCTTCAGCATCGGCACTCGCAACTTACCGCATAAAGTGCGTCGATGGTGAAGAGACAACCCTCTGGGAAGAAAACGGACAGTTTTCTTCCGTTTGGTCTGAAGTAGCATTCGACCGGAAATGTAAGGGTAATTATGAAATTACCACTACTTACAATTCAGCTGTCGATGCTTCATTCATTGAGGTCGTTGTCTTTGACGGATGGGATAGTATCTGCTATGTCGAAAACGTACTCAATGGGCATTACAGCCCGAGCAGTTGTGTAGACAAAACATGGTACTCCGTTCTTCAAGGAGAAACAATAAATCTCGACCAAACATTTATCATCCGGTTGTGGGCACCGGACGCTAAATAAAAGTATCACGTCCACTTTATTTTGGCGGGGCTTGTAAATACAAGCTCCGCCTTTTTCATTTTCTACGCCTAACTAAACCCCATAGTATTTGATTTTCCCTGTAAATGGCGAGATAATTATAGTAGGCACCTATGCTATGGCTTTTCGAAGCCAGTTTAAGTGCTTTTAGCACCTTTATTATTTGTTCGTTTAGGCTCTGCACGGGTACAAAACCCTGCGAGCAACTCATCAAAGGAGGCTATCCGATGAGAATCAACTTACGAACCGCCTCGCGGCTGGCGATTTTAGCCGCAATCCTGATCCTGGCTGCCTGCAATGGCGTAGAAACAACCGCTGTTCCGACTGCAACGCCTACTCCGGTACCATTGGTAATCACCACGCGTACCACCCCGGCCCTCGGGCTAGGGGAGTATGGAGTTTGTAAAGAGCACGGTTGTGTTGATCAAGAGCTTGAAGACATGATGTTCTCCCAGTTTTTAGGAGAGATTTCGCGCCTTCAGGTAGAACTTGATCAGCGTCACAGCAGTATGCTCTACACCAATGAATGGTATTTCTACACTGATGCCACACGCTGGCACAGTGGGGGAACATTCTACACAGGAGCAACCCAGGAGATAAAGGTGTGTCCAGAAGACCTTCTCCGTGGTGAATCAGAAGATCATGGCGCAGGTGGAGGTTCAAGCCACTGCCCTGATACTTCCATGCCTGAAGAAGGCTACATCACCGTTGACTGGTCATCCGGAACACCCGTACTTGTCGATAGCGGTTTCGTTAATCGATAGGTACACCAAAACTCAAGCGGGCTTGCAGCCCAAGCCCGCTTGTTTAAATTTTTTTGAATTTTATTCAGGACCGATATTCGTATCGATCTTGAAAGAGAATTCAGAATTGGACTTTTAGTCATTCAGGAGTAAATAGAAATGAAAACCTTGCACCTTATCATATTACTGACTGTTTTGGTTGTTACTGCATGCACAGCATCAACTGCTGAGACTGCGATCATCGAAGGTGAACCAACTCGCTACGCGAAGTTAGTCGTCACGTGCGGTCGTCAAGAACCGCAAACGTATGTGTTTACTAATGATGGTCAATCTCATCAACTATCTGAATGCCACGAGCGTGTCACCCTCCAAACCTACGGGTTAGGTGAAGATGAAGGATTGTCTATTGGAACCGGATTAGAGTTTTCTAGCACCGCTACCTGGACACACCTTGATCAGCTCGTTGACGAAAACCTCACGGCAACATTTCATGTCCGTGGAGTAGCTCCTGTAGATCTTGGTCCAACTGTCGCTGTCATCTCGATATATTGTAACGGTGAGCAAATCACTGTCGTCAATTTTCGTCATGACGGAGAATCTGCCAAGATTGAAGGCACCTGTAGCAATGACATTGTTCTGGATGGATATTTTCCTGAAGGAGCCATGATTGAAGTAACAGACAGTCATAATAACGTATCAGACGTCACCCTCGGACAATCGTTGAGTGACACCACATTTCCTCTGACCCTGTATTACGGGGTGTATGGAGATATCTATCTTCCTGAGGAACAGTAGTCGAGGAGGACTACCGACAATGTTAGGAGTACATCCGTTTGTCCTGTTCATCCTGGTTACTCTCCTAATTTTGATTGTCTTCAGAAAAGATATTCAAAGTTATCGAGTGCCAGGGCTGTGGTACCCCAAATATGTTTTGAATAACAAATTTGCGGGACTACTCATGCTGATAAATTTTATTGTTACTGCATACCTAATGCTGCGGTAACAGAAGGCGCGCCGCTGGCGCGCCTTTTCTTTTTTTATCGTTGTCCCTATTTTACTTATTTATCTCATTCGCTATACTTAACCTAGACTATGCAGTCAATTCAACTTGGGCCACCAAGTTTGAGAGAGACTGTGGAGAGATGGTCAACCATCGTTTCTACTTTTTGTAGAGCAGTTTATTCTACCTCTAAATCTTTTTTCCTATTAATTTTGTGCTTTAAATCATTATCTAGTCGACAAGCAGAGACGCTTTCGACCAAAGGAGTTTCGCCTATGTAACATTTGTTAATCCGGTATGTGAGTTTCACAAAAGGAGAGAGACCCGTGAAGCAATC
>JAGQKX010000123.1 GCA_020429905.1 candidate division WWE3 bacterium | reverse complement strand
TAAAATGCGATTGGGCTGAATCCTTATCTACTGGTTGGTTAAAAACAATAGTGATGTTGGGATTTGTGATATCGATTCCGGTAGAGCTACTAATTGGGTGACTAGATTCGACAGCGACTTTTCCGATTGTCGTAAATGTGAGCGTAATATCTTCATCTGTGATCCCACCGGATAAGCTTTCAAAACCTGATTTAAAGACGATATTATAAGTAGTCTCCTTTTGTAACGGTTCGGAAAAAATGTACCGAAGGTTTTTGTCATCATCCCACTCTATAGATCCAGGGACATTAGGTTCGATCGAAAAACTTGTTTCTACTGATGCACGATTCATTTCTTGATCAAACGCAACGTGAACTGAAGCATCTGCTTTTACCGAGTCTCCTTTTGGCTCGTAAGTATCAATAAGTGGGGTGGTAACGGTAGTAAATTGAAATGTTTTTAGGAGTTTTGTTTCGCCTCTTTCAAGATCATCATTTGTTAATACGTTATACGACCGTTCAGTTTGATAAACCTTAACAGTATATTTTTGATCTTGTCTGAGGTTTTTTTCAAAGTAAACGATCTGTTTGTTCTCAACCTGATCTATTTTAGCGATCTTAGCCTCGGGTGTTATTTCCAATTTTGTATCGACAAATGTGCCGATGGGTGAATCATATTCGATTGTTAATGGTTCATTAACTGGTACGTCGACGGCATTTTTTTGAGGACTGGTATCAATAATTTTAGGTACACGTGGTGCGCTGTATTCTAAGGCGAGCTCATGTGACTTTTCTGAATACCATGGAGGTTTTAGCCCAACCAGATAAACAACAATTTGGCTGTTAGGAAGAAACGACTCTTTAGGATAAAACGTCACTCTGTCGTAGAGCGGGAGTCCGAAAATTTTACCCTCCCACTCCCAGGTGCCATCAATCTCCGGAGATAAATGGAATTGAATATTATCTCTATCAACCGGAAGGGTGAAATCTATCGTAATTTTCGGTGCAGCGGTAACAAAACGGCTATTTTCAGGAGGATATGATTGAACCACATAGGGGCGTTGATGAAGTGTTGATCGTAGGGTGATCAACACGTAAATGATGAGTAAAATTTTAAGTATGAAGGCGATGTCATGAAGAGCGTTTTTGATGGAAACATGTCCATGAAAAATATCAGATGCCTCGGGGTGTCTGGTCAGGTGTTTAAATATTTGCTTCCAGTATCTACCGGTAATAAGAAAAAGAATGAAAATAACTACAACTGTAAGGATAAGCGCCGCAATCCTTTCTTCGAAGGATAAATGTTGGAGAACTAAACTATCGTAGATAACCTGTAAGTCTAACGAATTCATTTGGGCGGTGTTTATTCCCAAATATTATACGTTTCTTCTAAGGTCACGTACAGAACCGGACCATTGTCGTTATCAAATTTATATTGATCGATGTAGTCGAACACTGCTTCCATTTTTGGCTTATCAGTTTTGAACCATTCTGGGTGACTTAAGTATGTCACCATCATATTCTTATCAGAAATAAGGTTAGGTTTATTTTGGTTAAATCGGTCGATCATCTGCTGAGATGAAAACATCCAAGAGTCTGCTCCGTTATTAGGAATTTCTAATATGCTCAAACTTGGTCCCGTTGAAATGTTTTGGTCATAGATATTGGGATGATATGGTTGGGTAACGATACTAAGATCCCAGAATCCTTGAATTTTTTTCTCACCAAATTCGTATTTAGTTCTACCTGAAGAGTCGGCAATAAATCCGGTATCGTTTACCGCTTTGAGGACGTCCATATCAGCATACCAACCACCTGCTCTAAAAATTGTCGGAGTACCCAACTGATGGTTTGAAAAGGTTTCCTTTGACCAGTCGAGCATTTTAACCATATCCTCGTATCCATAGTTGGCTGCTAAAATGTCGTATCCATCGGTTAGCGTAGATCCCCAAACGACTGGTTCTTCGATCGGTGTAACGCCTGCGGCTTCTACCATATCAGGGAACATATGAAGGTGTAATCCAATCATGTCACCATGCGAGGTTTTTCGGTCAAGAACCCAATGGGTGAGGTAATCAGCGCGCTCGTTAGAGATATCACTGTTAGTATATATTCTTGGATTAAAAAAGTGAGTCAACGGCATTTGATGATCGTCAGCAATCTGAGCCATGTCAGCTAGATATTCATCTTTTACATCATATCCTTCCCAGTCGATTGTCCATGTAACATATACAGGGTATGAAACATAAAAAGTGTGAATGGCTGAAGACCATTCTTTGTTTTCGATCGTAGCTGTTGCCTGAATGGTATAGACACCCGGTTTGAATGAGGATGTATTGATAACAGCTTTGTATACCGAATCAGAATCTAATGTTGTAGGAAGCGTTACGGGATCTCCGTTTTCGTTTATGGTATAGGTAATTGTGTTCTGAGGATCTTTTTCTAGCAATGTAACTTGAGAACTTGTCAATGGAACTGTGAATTCCAGTAGTTGTTGTTCTAACGTGAACTGGTCGCCGAGTAAAAACCATTTTTGGTTGATAGACGAGTCTAATTGCCCAAATTCTTCATCTTGAACTCCAATCACTTGTCCGGAAGCATGAAGATCTTGAGAATTTTTGTTCAAGAGTCCCGAAATAAAATTA
>JAGQKX010000122.1 GCA_020429905.1 candidate division WWE3 bacterium | reverse complement strand
AGTTACGAGTTATTTTGAAGTCCTCTATTACTAATTACTTGAAGTATGGATGTTTTCAAATTCGGGCCAGAGAGCATAATTATTTTTGTACCATTCGAAGGTCTCTTTAAATCTTGTATCAAAATCTACTTGTGGTTCCCATCCTAACCCTCGTAGGCGTGTAGAGTCAGCTTGGTATGATCGGTCATGTCCTAATCGATCTTCAACATGTTCAATAATTGTTTCATCTTTGTGAGCCAGCTCCAAAATTAATTGTACAATTTCTATATTTTCTTTTATCACACCTGACCCTAGGATGTAGCGTTCGCCGGGTTTCCCATTTTTAATAATTGTATCAATACCTCGACAATGGTCTTCTACGTATAGCCATTCGCGTGTTTGTTTTCCATCACCATACACAGGAAGTTTTTTGTCTGTAATGGCGTTCATTATAAATTTAGGAATGAGTTTGTTAGGATACTGGAATGGTCCATAGGTATTGACTGCATTTGAGATAGATACGGGTAACCCGTATGTATTGAAGTAGGCCATCGCCATGTGTCCAGCCCCGGCTTTGGCGGCAGAGTATGGATTTCTTGGGGTGATGGGGGTTTTTTCGGTAAAAAGATCACCGGTGAACTCACCAAAAACTTCATCGGTTGACACATAATGAACCCGGGAAACTTTATTTTCTAAAGCTGCGTGAAAAACATTTAAAGAACCTTCCCCATTGACTCGCATAAACAATCCCGGATCAAGCAAACTGTCATCAACGTGTGATTCAGCAGCAAAATGAATGACGAGATCGTGGCCGATCATAGCTTCTTTCAGCGTAGGGTAATCTAATATATCCGCAATAACTAAGGAAACATTAGGTTGTTCATCGGTGAGTTGTTTAATTGCTTTTTTATTTGAGACGTGGGTGAGTTTGTCGTAGACCGTTAAAGTATCCTCTGGATTATGCTGTAACCAGTACAGTAAAAAGTTATAGCCAATGAAGCCGGCACCGCCGGTGATAAATAACTTCATGTTATTTGGGCATTACTATATCACACAAAATTAGTCTTGGCTATAATAGGTCAGAAGGTAATCCGCTAGAGCTTCTTGCCATTCTCTCGGTCGATAGAGCGTATGAGAAAATTTTTCATTATTTAGAATTGCGTATTGGTGTCGAGTTAATGTTTGAGGAAACATATCAGATGAGATTGGTTTGATGATCGTTGTGTCGAGCCCTAATGTTGTAGCAGCATGCATGATCATGTCCAAACGTGAACCACTTCCAGAATTAACTGCGTTGTATATTCCAAATGGCGCATTTTTAGCGAGAATATCCTTGATCATGTAACTGAGATCAAACGTTGATGTTGGGCTACCGTAGACATCGTCCACTATAGATACACGTTCTCCGTTTTGTACGTTAGGAAGTATTTTACTGAGGAATTTTTTGTCTTGCGGTCCGCCGTAGAGCCAATTGGTTCGGAGAATATAGTGATTGGGGTGTGCTCTCACGAATGCTTCTGCTTTCAGTTTTGTTACTCCATAATAATTCGGTGATTCGCAGGGATCATTTTCAGTGAACCCGTTTGTGAGTTTGTTAACTGGTGTGTATACCGCACCGGTGCTCAAAAAAAGAAAGACACTCTCACGAGGGAGTGCTTGGATGATATTTTTTGTACCATTTACATTAACTAAATCTGCTAACTCATGGTCACGCTCACATAATTCTAGATCAGTGATTGAAGCTAAATGTACTACGATATCTGGCGCTTTTTGTTGTAGAAAAAGTGCGAGCGTATCCGCCTTTGTGATATCGAGATCACGATGGGCAGGGGTGAGAAGGTTAAAATCTTTTGCCAATATTGGTGATAACACCGATCCGAGCATCCCGGTTGCTCCCGTGATCAAGATAGTTGGTTTATTCATCATGGCTGATAATCCACACTCCGGCAAACGGCGGGAGAATGATTTTTGAGTGGGTACTGCTTGCACCATTAACGGCTAGAACGACTTCGTTTTTGGTTTTTGAATCAAGCGTATGGCTTGTTCCCGTGTCACTAAGGTTGATATAGCTTGAAAAGCGCGTATCGTCCCAAACGTACTGGGCTCCGAAAATATGCGCAGGGGTTTCGATTTGGTTGGGCAGCGAGATGGGTAACTCCACAAGCGTACTTCTCACGTTGAATATACTGGCAATTTCCGATCGAAGAGAAACCGCTGGCGGTGAATTCCAGTCCATGTCGGTTATGGTGCCACGATTACTGTCTCGAGAATCTGCCTTGAGGTTTGAGTCGACCCCTTGTTTTTGCTTTAGTTCATATTGTTGTTCCATGTAATCCAAGTCATTTGTTTTGCCAATTTCGTCTCCATACATTATGGCTGGATTTCCAGGAAGGGAGGCAAGTAAAAAATGCGACATGATAATCCGTGGTGAATTCTCCTGAAGGAATGACGCCGTTCTACCGGAGATTGAATGCCCGCTTCGGAATGCTAATCCTGATTTACGAAGCATTGAACACAAACGGTCATGTGTCTCTTTGGGGCAGTAGCGTAGCGTTAGTTCATCATGATTGCGTAAAAAAGTAACCCACTGGGCCCAATCAGGATAGTGTTTCATCTGATCCAAGGTTTCCCAAATAAAATTTGAAT
>JAGQKX010000121.1 GCA_020429905.1 candidate division WWE3 bacterium | reverse complement strand
TATGTTCCTGTCTCATCTGATGCTGTGCAGGGACGCGACGTCGTACATACACATGTTCAGCAATACAAACAACTACTTCGGTGGGGTTGGGGTATTATCACGTTTCCTATGGCTATTAAAAGCCTGTTAAACGCAAAAAAAATCTCACATACTGAACGGGCAATATGGTTCTATCGTTTCTTCGAACGGTATGCCATTTGGTATACGATTATCATTTTGATCACCTTTGGCTTTCCGTTACTGATACTCTTTAATCCGGAATTTAGAACGACAACATTCTCCTTTTTATTACCCAAAATCACGAGTAATTTTTTGACCTTGGCACTTTTCTTGTTGATTCCAGCAGCCTGGTTTAGGCAGAAACTTACTCCTCCTATGCCAAAAGATTGGCCGGCATGGAAGAGGTCTCTTGTTATTTTGGAAGGTGTACTAGTCATCCTTCACCTGTTTACTTATGTCTTCTTACCGTTCCTACAAGCGGAAACCTTGTTCATGTTTGGTCGTAAAATGGATAAGTTTGAGTTTACTCCTAAGTTTAGAAACGAAAAAAAGTCTAAGTCATAAATGGCCAAGGGGCGTTTCCTTGGGGGGCTTCTTCAAAATAAGCTAAACATTCTCACCTAATCTACTCTGGTACAATGTTCATGATGATAGAACCGAACTATTCTATTTCTCACCGTATTCTGAAACACATCTCACAAATTGAAGCGGCTAAAGAAGTTATTGAAAACGCACCGCTGGTGCCGTTTTGGGAGCGGCAATTTCGTGAAGAAAAGGCACTCAGGCAGATTCATCACTCCACTAAATTAGAAGGAAACATGCTTTCGTTAGACGAGGTTGAAGCAGTACTTTCAGGAGAGAAGATCGTAGCAAAACGACGAGAAATACAAGAAGTCATAAACTACCGTAAGGTAACAGAATATATCGATATGTTTCAGTCTTCGGACAAAACTCAAATATCGGAAGATACGATTAAAACGGTTCATAGTCTTCTTGTCCATGAGATTTTGCCAGACAAATGGTCAGGTGAATACCGTAAGGCAAACGTGGTAATCGAGGCCTCAGACACAAAAGAGGTAACCCATCGAGCTCCAGACTTTGAAGCGGTTCCTGAACTTGTCCGTTCGTTAGTAGATTGGCTGAATAGTGAGGAAATTGCTGATGTTCATCCAATATTGAAAAGCGGAATTTTTCATGTCATTTTTGCCAAAATCCATCCGTTTATTGAGGCGAATGGGAGGACATCGCGGGCAGTATCGACACTTATTTTGTATTTGGAAGGATATGACATCAAAAAATTCTTCTCATTAGATGAATACTATGATGAAGATCCATTAAGTTATTATTTAGCCTTACAGTCTGTACAAGGCATTGATGGCGATATGACGGAATGGCTAGAATTTTTTAGTGAGGGATTGGCAGTAGAGCTTGACCGGGTAAAACGACGGGTACTTGAGATGAGTAAAGAATACAAAACAAGGAAGAGTAAAGGGCAGATAGCCCTCAATGAAAGGCAAGAATTAATCTTGCATTATCTTGAAGATCATGGCCAAATAAGAAATAAAGATTGGCGAGAACTCATCCCGGACGTGTCAGATGATACTGTATTGCGTGACCTTAAAGATCTCATGGATAAAGAAGTTATTGAGAAGAAAGGTAAAACAAAGGCGGCCTATTATCAGCTAACCGATTAAACAAATGCTATTTTCAGAATTTACTCACTATTTAGACAAATTAGAACAGATCTCTTCTAAGAACGAGATGGTTAAAATTCTTTCAGAATTGATTTTGTCCCTAGATGAAGGAGAAATATCACGAGCATTATATCTATCTTTGGGTCAGCTCGGTCCACTTTATGATTCAATATTATTCAATATGTCAGACAAGCTCATTATTCAGGCGATATCTGAATACTCTGGTGTAAACGAGGAGAATATTTCGGGGAAATTATCTAATATTGGTGATGCCGGGTTAGTATCCGCTGAATATGCCAACTCCAATGGTGGGTCTGGAATGAACATTCTGGAGGTTTTTGACGCACTTAAGGATATTGCTATGGCTCATGGTGAGGGATCTGTTAAAGAAAAGATAAATAAAACTGCCTCTTTAATGAAACCCATGTCCGAAGCAGAGTCTAAATATGTGGTACGAATCATTCTTGAACGGTTACGAATGGGTATCGCAGAAGCTACCATAATGGATGCGTTGTCTTGGGCTAAAACCGAAAGTAAATCAGACAGAAAAATTATTGAATCGGCATTTAATGTGTACCCTGACATTGGATACATCGCCGAAACGTACATGAAGGAAGGTGTTGAAGGGATGACGTCTGTAAATATATCCCCAGGTATACCGATTAGGCCTGCGCAGTCGGAACGTCTTCCGACTCCCGAGAAGATTATCGATAAACTCGAACAATTTGCCATAGAACCAAAGATGGACGGGTTTCGGGCTCAAATACATGTCTGGGGAAGCGGGCAAGATCGTACAGCACGGATCTTTTCTCGAAATCTAAACGAAACGACTGAGATGTTTCCTGAGATCATTGAAGCGATTAAATTGCTGCCTATTGAAAGTGGAATTTTTGATTCGGAAGCCATCGCATACAACCCAGAGACGGGGGAGTTTTTGCCG
>JAGQKX010000120.1 GCA_020429905.1 candidate division WWE3 bacterium | reverse complement strand
CACCCCTTTTGGGTTGATTAATCAACCTTTCCTGAAACAATGATCGAAGCTAATTGGCCTCCAAGACCGAAGGCATTGATCAACACATGTCTGATATCATAGCCACCAACCATTTTTTTCGGAATTTCTAGCCCCATACTTGTTCCACCAGCGTGGTTGAGCGTGGGGGGAAGAATTCCTTCCTCTATCGCCCGAAACGCCGTAGTTAGCCCGATAATCCCAGACGCAGCCATGGTATGACCACAAATGGGCTTATTGGATGTCACCGGCATTCCGTAACCAATTTCCTGGCAAAGCGCCAGCGCTTCTGTCTGATCCCCTATGGTCCCAACACCATGGGGAATGACGAAGTCAATGTCTCCGCTTTCCAAACCAGCGTTTATCAACGCCTGACGGATGACAAATTTTGCCTGAGTGGCATCTTCATCCGGTTTGGCCGGACTTGATGGATCTATCCCTTGAGCAAACCCATCAATCGTACCAGCAATGTTGGCATTGGTTGCCAACGCGTCCTCGGCACGTTCCAAAACGAGAACCCCCGCTGCATTTCCCAAAATAAATCCATTTTCTGGTCCACCCGCAAAAGGTCGGCACGCAGTCCATGGTTTTTCAGGATCAGTAGGATTTCCCAGTACTCCAATGGAGTTGAAGGTGAGTAACGCACTTGGAAAATCTGTACGAAACAAATAATCAACCCCACCAACCAGGACCGTATCTACTACTCCCGTCTGAAGTAGCAGTCTTCCGAGTCCTACAGCCTGTAATCCCGCCGCACAAGCACCGGAAACGGTCAGGTTCGGTCCGGTAAATGGAATTCCGCCTTCAAGATTGGATAAAAAGAATCCGAGCATGTTGGGTAATGCCTGAATTCCATGAATCAGATAGCGGCTATCCTGTCCTTCCAGCACAAAGAGGTGGTTCTGGATCCCTAATTCAGCTGCCGCTAAAGAAGTACCCATGATCACACCAACTCGGTGTGCATTGACGAACGGATTTCTACCTCCTGTTCTTGCCGCTGTAACCGCCTCATACGCCGCCACAAGCGAGATCTTTGCCACTTCAGGAAGAGATCTGAATCGCTTGGGCTTACTCAAACCGTCTGGCCAATAATCATGTTCAATTATTGCTCCCGGTAAACGAGCAGGATAATTTGCCCCTGCATCAAGATCTACCCAGGAAACAGCCGAACATCCATTTTTGATCGCGTGCCATGTTTGACACGCATCACCAGCCGCGGTTACTAACCCCACCCCGGTTACAACTACTGTGTTTTCGTCCATCAGCTCTTACTCCTATGTACTACTCAATGACTAATCAAAGATCAGTCTCACTAAAATGCGGTATGCGTTAAACATTTTCCGCAAAACGATAGCCTGAATTCGCAAAACGCGATAGTCAAAAAAAGGCAGACGGGTGCCTAAAAATATTAATTCCCTTCAAAGAGAATGATTGAATAGGGAAATCAAAAAATGAAACCATCGCTTGATTCCCCTATCCAAATTAGCTGTTAGGTGCTGGCTGAATTTCTTTAATCGTTCTAAATTCATACCAAATGCCAAATACGCCGAGCATTATAGCAATATCTGAGAGGTTAAACCAGGTAAGTTGGGAAAAATGCCAATAATCAATCACGAATCCATACTCATTAAAATCAATAATGTTTCCCAATGCTCCGCCAAGGACAAATCCACTCAGTACAGAAAAAATCCACCATTTTGATGAATGCATTATTTCCTCTATATGAAAGCGCATAACCCAAATAAAGAGTAAAAAACTAAACACCCCAATAATGGCAATTCCATAGGCAAATGTGTGATTCAGTTTTACTAATTGATGAAGGTGAATAAAGGTATTTTGGATGAAAACATCCGCCACCAATACCAAAATGAAAGAGAGAGTCCCAGGCAGAAATTGTAAAAACGAATGAAACGGGTGGTGGACAAAAGCATTTTTAGCCATTACGTCGGCGTTCTAGTTGTTCCTCAGCTTCTTTGGTATAAATCGCCCAAGGAATTGCCTTCAGACGATCGTCAGGAATTCTATCCCCTGTTAAATCGCAAATCCCATAGGTTCCATTATCAATCTTTTGAATCGCCGTCTTTACATAATGTACCTGTCGCTCCACTACACGTCGAAGCGCTGACGCTCGGTTTCCACGCTCAGATTCATCCCCGTCGTCATCTGTGCTGTTGGAGAGACCTCTTAGCTCATCATTACTCGGATCCGCATCTTCGATGTTAGCTAACTCCTCTTCGAGTTCGGCAAGTTTTTGTGTTAATTGTTGTTTGATTTTTTCTTGGTCCATACGTGACTGTAACTAATGATAAGCCAGCCCATTAACCCTGTCAACAAGAGCAATATACGTGGAATGCTTGCTATGAAAAGCCAAAACATCACTCCTTTGTATTTTATCGAACGAATCAGAAGATACCAGACTCCAATCAGGTCAGCATAGAGTAAAAACAACCACCACGCAGATATTCGGATTGGATTGACCGGATTTATCATAGGGTAGATAAGGATCTCTTTATTGAGCATTCCCAAGATAATCATAAATAACATCGTAAAAATTACTCCCCCCAGGGCCAGTTGATCCAAGCTAAATAAATAGGGCCAGTTGATCGTTCTGAGATACAACACGAGTGA
>JAGQKX010000011.1 GCA_020429905.1 candidate division WWE3 bacterium | reverse complement strand
GATGTATCTGATTTATTTGATCCGCTCACATTGGGGTTTTTGATCATACATCTATAGTATTATCTTTAAATCTGATCGTCTACTTTGCGGAAGAGTACTTTGTGTGTACAGACGATTTTTCTGATATCTAATGCATTGCTTGTTTTGCAGTCAGGGCCAAAAGAGGAATGATAACGAGAAGGCTTACACTGATAGATAATAAATATGACGATCGTTTGGTGTGCGTGGGGCTAAGTGAACGGTTAATAATTATTTTTTTATAGAGGTACAAAGCGTTGAGCATAAGATACAAAAATGGTGGAATAATTGTTAATCGCTGGTACATTCCTCCCATTCCTGGGGTTTCAATGTACAGATAATACGCAGTGAAAAAAATCGTGTTCATGAGTACTCCCAATGTAATGAGGCTCCAATATCTCGGAAAGGTAATATTTCGTATCGAATGAATGGTGAGAAACAGTAGAGAACTCCCTCCAATATAGAGTGAACTGTTGCTAAAAAATTCGTGCAGATATCCGGTTTGACTATAGTTGTGACAGCCCGCATCACATTGAAAAAAGGCGATCAACATAAAAAGTATCCCGCCAGAAAACAGCAATATTCCTGCTATCTGCCCGCTCCAGTCAACGCCAATGAGTCTAAATAAGCCAATTCCATATAGTGCCATCCCCATCCCCATCAAGAAAAATATCAGAATGGAGGCTATAAGTGCTACTGGGCTGTCAACGGCTGCGAGCTCGCTAATATAGTTTGCTTGATGGTTGTATCCAGGTAAAAACATTGGAATAATTATGATTCCCAAAAAGAATGAGCTGGGGCCAATAATTCCGCTGATAATGAGGAGTCTATCTATGAAACGACTCATATCCAAAGCATACCATGATGACGAATGAGATTGCCTTATCTGAACAAACGGTGGCGTTGTTGATATGCATGGACCGTGCGTATAATAATTCCATGAATAAGAATCGAGTTGAGAGTGTACGATTGCTGGGGAAAGATCTAACCAGTCACGAATTATCAGTCATTAATACACTAAGAAAACAAGAATTTGGTTCGGCAAGCGAAATATCCCCGCAACCAAATAATGATGATTGGGTAAAAAATTACTTTTTGATTAGGGATGGAGATGACTCTCTCCTGGCTTTCGGTAGATTACACGAAGTTGATATCGAGTTTAAAGCAGAGGCATACTCAATTTTTGGTATTGCGACAATTGTCTCGGTTATCAAAGGCAAGGGTTACGGCACATTATTGATGCAGTCTATAAAACACTTCATCGAGATGTCTGGTAAATCGGCTATTGGATTCTGCAATGCCGACCTTTCACCTTTTTATAGAAAATGCGGCTATGGCATTTTGTCAGCTTCTGGCAATCGATTCTTATATCGAGATTCCGAAGGTGAACTTCATGCAAGTAAATATGGTAATGATGATGTTATCTACTTAGGAGGAGATGACGGATTAATACCGAAAATTATTGAAAATAATGAGGATAGTGTGTATCTTGCCAGACCGCATTGGTAATGGAGGATCAATACCGCGACATAAACATTGCGGCATTTTTTGAGGAAAGAGTAATTTAGATCAGTGGTTTAATCAAACTTAATTCTTGCTTTCTCTGCCATTTCCAGCGTACTGATGTACGCTACAGCGTCAATGGCGGGGTTTGTGATTTGAAGAGTGTCCCAACCTGGGCGATCATACATTTGTACCCCAGCCACAGGATTCTGTTTAATTCGTTTTTTTAATTCATCATAGTCATCTTGTTCCAAAATGAAATCGATATCACCGGTATGGTTACCATATGGACTTGGGTCTGGTTGGCGGATATACAAGTACGTGTAGTTTGCTTCGGGGATACTATCTTCAGTTAGCACTGTAATTGGTTCGATAAGTTTGAAATATTTTCGGTTTGGATTGTCAGATGGTTCTGTGAATCTTTCTCGTAGTTGTGTCAAACTTTTATACTCCTCTTCACTTTGACAAAATATGCCAACGTTTCCTGAAACTGGATAATATCGACCAAAAGCGTGCTGGCAAAGCGTGTGGCAGTCATCGTGTATTCTTCGAATTTTTTCAAACAAATCGTCGTACCCCATATCTTTGTTACTAGTTGGTAAACCTAACGTATTTTGATCACGTTGAGCGTGGTCGGGGTGACAGGACTTGAACCTGCGACCTCACGGCCCCCAGCCGTACGCGCTAGCCAACTGCGCCACACCCCGATACAGATGTATTATATCCTACTCATGCGTGTAAGGTATGGTTTAAGTTTTTAAAAAATGCAGATTTTGATATATTTTATAAGATAACTAGGTAGACGGACGTCTTAAACTATATGGTCGATTATATATATTGACATATATGTTACAATCAGTTTATGGCAAAAGAGAACAAAGAAGAAAACGCTGAATTAAAGAAAAAAGGTGACGCTGTAAAGTTAGCCATGGAACAAATTGAAAAACAATTTGGTAAAGGCGCCATCATGAAGTTAGGGGAAGATTCCCATAGGGAAGGTATTGAGGTTATTCCAACTGGCGCTATCGCCCTTGATCTTGCCTTAGGATTGGGTGGAGTACCCAGAGGGAGAATTGTAGAAGTATATGGTCCGGAAAGTAGCGGTAAAACCACACTCGCTTTGCACGTTGTTGCCGAAGCTCAAAAAATGGGTGGAATTGCGGCTTTTATTGATGCTGAACATGCATTAGATCCCGTTTACGCAGCGAAGATTGGGGTCAATGTTGAAGAGTTATTACTCTCACAACCGGACACTGGGGAGCAAGCGTTGGAGATCACTGAAACGCTAGTACGATCTGGCGCGGTTGATATCGTCGTTGTAGACTCGGTAGCCGCCTTGGTTCCTCGCGCAGAGATTGAAGGGGAAATGGGAGACTCGCACGTTGGATTGCAGGCACGTCTCATGAGTCAAGCGTTACGCAAACTCACCGGTGTAATTAATCGTTCACACACAACTGTTATTTTCTTAAATCAGCTTCGTCTCAAAATTGGAGTTATGTTTGGTAATCCTGAAACTACCCCTGGTGGTTTGGCTTTGAAATTCTATTCCTCCGTCAGAATGGATATCCGGAGGAAAGCGGCGCTTAAAGATGGGGAAGAAGTGGTAGGTAACCGTCACCTTGTAAAAGTCGTAAAAAATAAAGTCGCACCTCCTTTTCGACAAGCTGAGTTTGATATCATGTATGGCGAAGGAATATCAAAAGAAGGAAATCTTATTGATGTTGGTGTAGAACTCAATATCGTGGAAAAAGCTGGTAGCTGGTATTCGTATGGTGAAGAAAAATTGGCTCAGGGAAGACTTGCAGCTATAGATTACCTCAAAGACAACCCCAAAGTTGCTGAAAAAATTGAGAAACAGATCCGTGCTGCTATGCAAGAACAAGGTACTCCACTTGAGCTAGGTGTTGATGAAGAAAATAGTGATGATTCCGAAAACGAAGCATAATTCAGGTGGCTCAAATAACTCAAATATCTCCCCAAAAAAAGAATGAACAACGGTTCAATGTTTTTTTAGACGGTAATTTTGCTTTTGGAATTTCAGCAGAACTGAAAAACTCATTTGAACTTGTTACTGGGAGACAACTATCAGATTTAGAATTAGAAGAAATAAAAAAGGCACTAAAAAAGGATCATGTTTTTTCTAAAGCTCTCAACTATCTATCTTATCGCCCTCGGTCAGAATTCGAAATGCGACAGTATCTTAAACGACAATCTTCCAACATAGATGAACAGGAAATAGAATCCATTATTGAATCACTGAAAAATTACCGCTACATTAATGATCAAACATTTGCGGAGTGGTATGTACGTCAGCGGCGAGAAATGGGCCGGCGATATGGGGCATATAGAATTACACAAGAATTGTTCCAAAAAGGTATTTCGAAGGAACTCATAGATCAGGCAATTGCTCAGTCACGCCAAGATATAGGAGAAGATGAACTAGTGCAGGAAGAGATGGGCAAGCTTCTAAGGAAGATACAGGAGGCTGATCCTTATAAAAAGAAGAAAAAAATATATGATCGACTGATGCGCAAGGGATTTTCTTTTGAGGTTATTCAGAGAATATATCAGCAGTTTGGACAAGAATAATTTCTCTGTCGTTGAATATTCTTGTTTTGACTGATACAATGCACCATGAAATATGGAAATTCAAGGTTTGATCCAAAAAACACGTGAGGACTTAATTTTGGCACCAAGTGTCTAATTTCTTCTATCCGATCGATTCCTCTTTGAATTTTCAATAAAATTTATGTTTGATAACAATACCTCGTCGGCAGATGATCAAAACAAAAGTGTTGACAGCACGTCGACGAACATGACTGATGCTAAGGAAATAATTGTTAACGCCAAAGACGAGGCCTTACGTATTAAAGAAGAGGCTGAACGCGAAGCCCACGAGATCCGTGAACGAGCCCAAAAACAACATGACGAAATAACACGCCTTCACCAGCGGTTAACGAATCAGATCGAAGAAAACGAATCCACACGAAAAGAACTCCTTGAAACCCTAGAAAAAAGTTCATCACTGAGTCGAACTGAATCTGAAAAGAAATATTTTGAACAGTTAGAAGAAGAACTCAAACAAGAAGCTGCACGAAGAATCAAGGAAAGCGAAGAGGCTATTAAAGCCGAATCAGATAAACGTGCACAAGAAATCCTCGTTACATCCTTGCAAAGAGTCATGATGGATCATATCTCCGAATTAACAACAGCCGTAGTAAAACTTCCTAACGAAGATATGGTTGGACCAATTATTGGTAAAGAAGGACGCAATATTAAAGCCTTTGAACAAGCTTCAGGGGTAGATGTCGAAATCGGTGAAACACCTGGGGTTATCACGCTTTCATCTATTGATCCAGTGCGAAGAGAAGTCGCTCGGCGATCACTGGAAAAGTTAATTGCAGATGGCAGAATCCAGCCAGCTCGGATTGAAGAAATTGTTGAAAAAACTAGAGCTGATATGGATGAAGAAATAATGAAAATTGGTGAAGAACACGCGATGGATGCAAAAGTATCAGGATTACCTCCTGAGATTATTAAATTATTAGGACGCTTAAAGTATCGGACATCGTACGGTCAAAATATGCATGATCATAACTTAGAAGTGGTCAATATTGGCCGAATGTTGGCAGCTGAATTAGGTGCGGATGTGGAAGTCGTAAAAAAGGCGTGTCTTTTGCACGATATTGGGAAAGCTGTCACCAGCGAAGTTGAGGGTGGGCATGCCGAAGTTGGAGCAGAAATTTGTCGACGGTATGGGGTTGAGGAAGAAGTTGTTGTTGCCTTTGAAGGACATCATACAGATAATTTCCAGACAATCGAGGCTGTCATTATGTATATCGCTGACGCAATTTCTGGTGCCCGCCCAGGTGCTCGTCGAGAAGATTTCGAAGCGTATATTGAACGAATTAAAGAGTTAGAATCCATTGCTGAAGGTTTTAGAGGTGTAGAAAAAGCATATGCTATTTCAGCTGGGAGAGAGGTTCGAGTCATTGTTCGTCCTGCCGAGGTAAGCGACGCAGACATGGTTCGGCTTGCTCATGAAATTGGAAGAAAAATACGCGATCAGATTCAAAATTTTCCTGGTCAGATAAAAGTGAATGTTATTAGAGAATTACGGGCACAAGCATTTGTGCAGGCGGGAAATAGTAACTAGATCAAAGTAACTGCCGTGCCAATTATTTATGAAAATTCTTCTTATCGGCGATATTGTAAGCCGACTTGGACGAAAAACTGTTTCCGAACTTCTTCCTTCACTCAAAGATGAGCTATCCATTGATTTTGTTATTGCTAATGCCGAGAATCTTGCCGGTGGGCGCGGAGCAACAGTGGAAACACTAGACGAAATGATGCAGGCCGGTGTGGATTACTTTACTTCCGGAGATCATATTTTTTGGGGTGAAGAGGTTGAAGAAATTTTGGAGGATGAAGGTATGCGGGTTCTCCGTCCGGCTAACTTTCCAAATGATGTGCTTGGCAGGGGATGTACCGTTATTGAGACAGATGACTATAAACTAGGAATTATCAACCTCATTGGCAAAACTTTTGAGACTCCCCCTGTTGGTGCAACCGATGTATTCCGAAAAGCTGATGAGATTATCGAAGATATCGGCACAGGTTTCCCTATTGTTGTCGACATTCATTCTGAATTTACCTCCGAGAAGGTCGCGCTGGCATACTATCTTGCCGGTCGGGTCAGTATGGTTGCGGGAACTCATACGCACGTTGGAACAATTGATGCAAGAATTCTGGAAAATAAAACTGGATTCGTTACAGATTTGGGAATGGTGGGTCCATATGACTCTGTCATTGGGGTCGATAAAAATATCATTATTCAAAAATCTAAGTACCCATATCCGCAAAAATTCGAATGGGTTAAGACTGGTACAGCAGTGTTTAATGCGGTTTTGGTAGAGGTTGATAATAAAGGAAAATGTGTTCAAATAGATCGAGTAGATAGGATAATACCTTGACATAGCAGGGTTTCCGTGTTAATCTCGATTTCGAACTACTAGAAAAGCAAATGCTTTATTTTTCTATTTACTTTTAAGGGGGGTGAATTGAAACATGACTAAATCAGAACTCATTGAAGAATTAGCACAACGTTCCGATCTTACAAAACGCGCTGCAGGAGATGCACTCAATGCTATGCTCGATATCATTACTGAATCATTGGCCAAAGGAGATAAAGTTACTTTGACTGGATTTGGTACATTCTTAGTACGTCAGCGAGCAGCTCGAATGGGTAGAAATCCACAGACTGGAGACCCATTACACATTCCTGCTCAAACTACGCCTGCATTCCGTGCTGGATCAGCTTTAAAGGAATCAGTACGCTAGTTTTGTTTGTAGGACGTCCTGGGTAAAAATCTTAGACGTATACCCGGACAAAGCACTATATAGAACGCCCCGAACCATGTTGGTCGGGGTTGTTCTATAAGTGTGGTACGCTTTTAACTGTATGAATAAGCTTATTTCAATTGTCGGTCCCACCGGTGCTGGAAAATCATCACTCGCATTACAATTAGCTCGTCGATTAAATGGTGAAGTAATTTCGGCTGATTCTCGTCAGGTATATACGTATGCTGATATTGGCACTAATAAAAAACCCCTTGGTGATTCAGCTATTACTACTTTAGAAAAACACAGTGGAAAGTGGGTCGTTAATGGTATCCCTATTTGGGGTTACGATATCGTCGATCCGGATCAGGATTTTTCTGTTTCCCATTTTGTTTCGTCTGCGTTACCAAAAGTTCATGACATTTTAGGCCGTGGCAAGGTCCCAATTGTTGCTGGAGGGACGGGGTATTATGTCGAGGCACTCTTAGGGGATTCGTCGTACAGCGAAGTTTCTCCAGATAGCGAACTTCGCGATTGGTCTAAACATCAAAAAGTTGAAAAAATTGTAGAAGAATTACGGCAAATCGATCCTATTATCATCAATGAACTTAACACTGATGCACTCATGAATAAACAACGCATGGTCCGTTACCTTGAAATCGCTCAAGCAAAAGGTTCAGTGAAAAATGCAGAAATTATATCGCCCCTGAAAGATTCTCTTGAGATAACCAAAATTGGTTTAGCGGCTGAGAGAGAATTTTTATATCGAAAGGCAGAAGCGTGGGCCGAAAAAATAATGCAGGGAGGATTGGTCGATGAAGTTAGTCAACTTATCGATCTGGGATATAAAGACACAAAAATTTTAAGTGGCATTGTTTACTCACCTGTAGTTAGGAACATTACTGGAGAAATTTCCGTAGCTGAGGCACTGGAGAATATTAAATCTCAGCTGAGAAACTATATTAGAAGACAGCTTATTTGGTTTAGGAGGGATAAAGAAATCTCATGGTATTTTATTACCGACAACACCTTTGACCAGAAGATTGCAGAACTGTTAGAATCATCACAGTAGGGACTTAAGGATATCTATGAAACCTATTTCAATTACAGCCCGATCTGTTCTCACTGTAGTAGCCGTATTAGCAGGTATTTGGTTTTTGTTTGCAATTAGAGATATTTTGGCATTGCTTTTTATTGCCATTATTATTGCCTCGGCACTAAATCCTCTGGTGGATTTCTTTGAAAAATTTAGCGCTCCACGTTGGTTTGTTATTATCTGCCTGTACATCATTATTTTTACATTACTCGGTGTATTGCTCCTCGGTGGGGTACCGCTGGTGTATTTGCAACTACAAGAATTTGTCTTAAGCCTTCCTGAAGTTTTTGCTGAATCATTGCACTCGTTAAACCTCTCTGAATTCTTAACCGGTATACAAATAAAAGATTACCTACCAGAAATCTTTAGAACTTTCTCCGGTCAAATCATCAGTACACCGGTGAGTGTCTTAAAGTTGGCAGCGAGTGTTTTTGGTGGTCTCCTGGATGTTTTTACCTTGATCGTTTTTTCTTACTATTTGTTACTCGAACGGAACAAAGTCATCAATTATGTTTCTCTGGTTGCCCCTGAAGCATCCCGAGAACGTGTCGCTGAATTTGTTGAAAAAGGAGAGAAAAAACTAGGTGCCTGGTTGAGAGGACAATTGACACTCATGTTTATCATCGGTCTGTTTTCTTTTATTGGCTTGTCGATTCTTAATATCCGTTTTGCAGCTTCTCTGGCAATTATTGCTGGCCTTCTTGAAATCGTTCCATTAATCGGTCCGGTTGTTGCTACCATCCCGGCTGTCATGGTGGCTTTAACACAATCACCGTTACATGCAGTTGCAATAGTTGCTTTGTACATTTTCATCCAACAGCTTGAGCAGTATTTGGTTGTTCCACATGTCATGAAATCAGCCGTTGGGTTAGACCCGCTTATCGTTATTTTGGCTATTATGGTCGGATCAAGGATCTCTGGAACAGCCGGTGCGTTGTTAGCCATTCCGGTATCAGTTATTTTGTTGATTCTGTGGCAAGAATATAAACGATCGAGTGTTTATCCTACGTCGAAAGAGTAAGTTTTCTTCTGTTTGTCTCGTATATCACGATAAGAATTTTTAACCTGAGTATCATTTGTTCTCTCAACCTGTTGTGATTGATTTGTGAGTAGTTGGATTCGGAGTGTTTCAAGGTCGTTGCGGTTTTTAAAGAACTGCAGCATGATGACTCCAAAGAATATTGTGATTACAGATAGAAATACAACTCCGCCCCAAATACCAGATTTGATCAATTCCACGGTACTGCCATTTGCAGATCCGTTTATCAAAAACGGAGTGGGGGTTGGCACGGTTGTTTGGGCTCCCAATGTTTGTCCGGATGCCGGTTGTTGATAAATGATTGGTGGGATCATGTAGATCGGCTGGGTAGATTGATATGCATTCGGCGCATATGTTTGATATTGATTAGTGTTGGCTACGGCAGCCGGAGTTGGTGTTGGCGTTGCATTTAATTCGGTAAAATTCCCGACGCTCTCATCAAAACTGAAGGCTAGAGTTGAGAAGGTTAATATCTGGCTTTGGTCGGTTAATCCCGTTTCGGTTTTAGAATTTACCTGAAATTGATACCGTGTGTTAGGACGTAGATTAGTGATGGTAATTGAATGTTCGTTTGTATAACTGATGCTTTCTGGTGATTTGTACTCGTCGATTGAACTCGCTCCGTAATTGACCTGACTCGTTGCGGGACTATTTGTATACCAACTAATTGTGGCGGATGTGTAACCGATATTTTTGATTTGAACATTGTTAATGGCGAGACTATCAGCAACTGCCACAGTTGGAAACATGGGCAGTACTAGGATAACAAAAACAATCAAACTAAAAACCCGTAGCACGATGTTTGATTTCGGATCCATACAAATTCAGTAACTTTAATTTTCTAAAGTTAATCTGTACTTTTATTATATATTCTTTAGGATTTTTGTATAGACCGGTTTTGTTGAATTAACAGGATAAATGATATAATTATAGGATTCTAGGAAGAAGGATGATCGATCCTTTTGGATAGGAAAGTCCAGACTGCATATAGTGGAGGGTCGGGACGTAAGTCCCGAACGGTAACGTCTGGTGTTTCAGCTTCGAAAGTAGCTGAAAACAGAAGATGAATTAACATTTTCTGAGACCCACAGTGACGATGTCAAAACCTACGTTTTACTTTGTAAAATATGGATTTGACGTGAAACGAGCCTTTTAGGCGATTGGGAATCCCACCTGCAGCAACTCCCGAATTCTGCGCCATGAGACCACTTGTCCAGCAGAGAAGACGGAGGCAAAGATAGATGATCATCAACTAGTTACACTAGCGAACAGAATCTGGCTTACTCTCTTCCTGGTATATATTTTAATATATATGGTATACTGCGCACATGTTAGCGCGGATTTATTCTGGTACAGTTGTTGGGCTTGATGGAATCAATGTTGAGGTAGAGGTTGATATTGTTAAAAAAGGATTTCCAGGGTTTACAATTGTCGGTCTTCCCGGAAAGGCAGTTGAAGAAGCAAAAGAACGGGTAAAATCTGCGCTGATAAACTCATCAGTTGATTTTCCCCAATATCGAATTACGGTTAATCTTGCTCCAGCCGACGTGCCGAAACCAGGCCCCGTATTTGATTTGCCAATTGCTATTGGTGTTTTAGTTGCAAGTGGTCAAATACATTCGCATCCTCTTATTGAAAAATCATTTTTTATTGGTGAACTTTCTTTAGATGGTGGGCTTCGTCGAGTTAAAGGAGTTTTACCGCTGGTTATCTCAGCACGTGATCTTGGTTTCGAAAATGTCTTTATTCCCCAAGAAAATTTTGAGGAAGCCTCTATCGTGGAAAACATAAATATTGTTCCATTAGAAAAAATAACCGATTTTATAGAGCTTGTTACAGGTATTCGTACTTTTGATTCACTATCCACAGAATCTCAAAATTCCCAGCCGGCTAATCCTATAAACAAGTTAAAAAATTTAGTGGATATGCAAGAAGTGTATGGCCAAGAAAAAGCGAAACGAGCATTAGAAATTGCGGCTGCAGGCGGGCATAACGTTTTTATGTATGGGCCACCTGGTTCAGGTAAAACGTTATTAGCAAGAGGGCTATCGGGAATATTACCGACCATGCAAAAAGAAGAAGTCGTTGACGTATCAAAAATATATTCGGTTGCAGGTATGCTTGATCCATCGAATCCCTTAATGAACCAACGGCCATTTAGATCCCCTCACCACACCACGTCGAGGGCTGGATTAATTGGTGGAGGCAAGCAACTTGATCCTGGGGAGATTTCGTTGGCTCATCACGGTGTTCTGTTTTTGGACGAATTTCCTGAATTTCCGCGTAGTGTCATTGAATCACTACGGCAGCCTGTCGAGGATGGTGTCGTTAACCTGCGTCGAGTATCCGGAGCGGTACAGTATCCTTCTCGTTTTATGCTTGTCGCTACATCAAACCCTTGTCCTTGCGGTTTCTATGGGTCCGGTGATCGAACCTGTACATGTACTCAATATCAAATATCGCAGTACAAGAAAAAATTAAGTGGTCCAATTATGGATCGCATTGACATTCATATAGAAGTCCCAAGGGTTGAGGTGGACAAAATTATTTCTGGTGTAAATAATTCCAAAGCTGAAAGTACGGAAGAAATACGCAAACGGGTCCAGGCGGCACGGAAGATACAGTTAGAAAGGTATATTGGATCGGAGACGAGAAACAATGCCTGTATGAATAATACAGAACTTAAGAAATTCTGTTCGTTGGGCAATCAAGAACAAAAGATGATTG
>JAGQKX010000119.1 GCA_020429905.1 candidate division WWE3 bacterium | reverse complement strand
GTCGGAGTGGGATTGTCAGATACTTTGGTGTTTATCTCGGATCAAGACAATCAAGCAATGATTCTTAACGATCAAAACGTAGGATTGTTGATTCAAGTTGGTGAAGCAGCGGGGCCCAATGTATATCCAAGTTTGAAAATTAATGACTATCAGAGTGTTCCCCAAATACTGGATATTATATTTGGTTAGTGAACAGATTTATGGGTTTATTAATTAATTTTGGTACGTTATAATGACCAAAATTATCAATTTGTATGGCTACAACTGTAAAAGCAAATCCGTACGTTTTCCCGTACGTTCCATTTAAAGATCTGTCCCAAAAACACATATCCGATAACATCACGTCTCACGAGACTATCACCTGGGATGAATTACGTTCACTTGTTTCTAAAATTGAATCCCCTACCCCAAATATTCTGGGAGAAACTATGGCGGATAAAATTCTAAGCGTGTATTTGGATGAGAATTATCGCTTTGGGCCTGAAGAAAACGTTGAAAATAATCGAGATAAATGGACAACCAAGTTAAATTTTTTCATTGATCAAAACAAACCAATTGAATTTACTATTCTAGGATTTCCATTCAAAATTCCAGTACCTTTAAAGACAAATCGATTACTCCCTGACATGGGAGAGATATTAGCTCTACACCGCCTGCAAACTGTGATGGGATTTGTCAGTTCGATTTATGGACCCGGAGCCCACGTTACGTTGTTTACTGAAGGTGCGTTTGGACAGTTTACTGGAGTCTCAAAGGAAAACTGGGACGCATATCGAGAATTTTTGGAACAGGCCATCAAAGAACTTCATTTCGATAAGGTGATCATCTCAGATCTCTATGAAATGGAAGCATCGGTTGATAATTTTTCAGAGCTTCATCAACAAAAAGTGGCCTCGTTAAAGGAATTGTATGAAAAACAAGACGAGGCGTTTCTCAAAAAATATGAAGGAACATTTTCTTCCGTTTATCGAATCGTTAATCCTGATACTGAGGACACAGAAGTGTTGATGGATGTTTACAACGATGATTTATCCGATGAAGATATTTCCCCGGAAGCACTCCAGGTCCGCAAAGATATCAGAACCAAAACGCATGAATCGATCTTTAATTATCACGCCTATTTAATGGTTCGTGATGATCTTGACTACCTTCAGCAGGTAATCCCAAACTCGTTAACGATGTCTGTTTCACCGAAAGAAACACGTTTAGGGGTTATTCCAACTCGAAAAGACATTGATAAACTCCCCTATCATTCTGTGCCTGTATTTAGCAGTGAAACTCAACTGTTCACACAGGAATACTTAATTGATATCATTCGTGATGATTCTCATACCTATACAGCTGTTCATCTGGAGGGAGATACAGATCCAAACCCATTCTTTTACCAGCTGAATTAAATTGAATGTCAACATCAGCGGCAATTTCTGATTCCATGCTTTCATTATTACATGCCAATAAAAAAGACCAACCAATGTATCTTGGGGTAGATATTGGTGGGACGAATGTGGTGATCAGTACGTTCAACAAAGAATATTCAGAATTGTCGAATACTATTTACCCAACGAAAGATCTAGTACCAGGTAGTATTGATTTTGTCACCAACTTAAAGAGAATAATTGAAAACCACCTCGACGACTCGATTAAAAAAATCGGGGTATCTTTTAACTGTATCGTCAATGATGGAGTTGTTGTTTCAAGCTCGATTTTGGGAGGAATGGATATTAACTATCCCTTGGTAAAAGAATTAGAAGCCCACTTTAATCGAAAGGTTCAGCTTGAAAATGACGTGATTTGTCAGGGAAAAGCCGAACTTCACTTTGGATATGGGAAAGATGCGCATAGTTTTGTCTTGGTTAATATCGGAACCGGACTACGTCTTGTGTATATCGTCAACAATGAAGTGCAAAAAGGCTGGAAAGGGTGTCTCGGGGAAATATTCTATATGAAACGTTACATTCCAGAATTGCAACGAGAAGTTGATTTGGAAAAAATTCTGTCGGGACGCGGTTTAGAAAAACTTTATTTTTACTTGAGCGGAAGTGAAAAACCGACCAAAGAGATCATAGAAACCGTCCAAACGGATGATTCCGCCAAAGAAGCTGTCAAAATATTTATCAATCAATTAACCAAACTCTTAACGGACATCTCTCGCTACTACAATCCCCAATTGATTATCTTTACGGGAGGGGTCACGCGCTCCTCACATTTGTTTTTAGAAAAAGCGATCCATGACTATGATTCGACCATCCACAATTTTCATCGAGTCGATGGAATTCAGGTTTCTGAGCTCCAAAACGCAGCTTGTCTCGGAGCAATTTTATAGCTACCTGCTTTGTAATTTATCCCTTTATAACAGTCTATACAATAGTTTTAATACTATCTTAAGGAAAATCTGTATAGGCTTATAGTTGACTCTAACCAGTTACTTTGATATGATTCACGCATAGCTCCTGATAATGAGGAGCGATCGGTTCCTCCTCTTCCCAGTGAGCGTCTTCGGACGCTCACCCAAAAATAACGCGCCAGGCTCAGACCTGGCGCTTTTCTTTTCTAAACTTTCTTCTCTTTTCAAACCAACCACTATGCCGTACAATCATGAACATGGAACTTGAACGGTTTACCTTATCACTGGGCAAAACTTTTAGTGG
>JAGQKX010000118.1 GCA_020429905.1 candidate division WWE3 bacterium | reverse complement strand
GCCGTCTGAAGAACCGCACGGCACCGTACCATACCTGACCGAGGCATTCGCGAAAAAACTTATTGATAATCCCGTCTTCGATATCAAAGAGGCGTCAGAGCTTATTACTGAATTTACCTTTAATTCAGAACTAACGGTTGAAGATCTCATCGAAATCATCCCCGGTCCAGATTTCCCCACAGGCGGAAATATTTACAATCAGAAAGATATTCTTCAAGCCTACGCCACCGGTAAAGGGAAAATTCTCATGCGCGCCAAGGCCGAAATTAAAGAGATGAAAAATGGTCGGTACCAAATTATCGTTACTGAACTTCCATATCAGCAAAATAAGGCCTTATTGGTGGCCCAAATCGCAAAATTACACAAAGACGGAAAGATTGATGATATTTCTGACCTGCGTGACGAATCGGACCGTGATGGATTACGTATTGTTATTGACCTAAAAACCACCGCTAACCCACAAAAAACACTTAACCAACTGTATAAATATTCTTCTATGCAAAAATCATTCCATGCAAACATGGTTGCCCTCGTCGACGGAGAACCTCGATTACTCCCGCTTAAAGCCATGTTGCTGGAATACCTAAAACATCGGCAAGTTGTTATCATTCGACGGATTGCCTTTGAATTACTTGAGGCAAAGCACCGCAGCCACATTTTGGAAGGACTAAAAATTGCCCTCGATCACCTTGACGAAATCATCGAACTCATCCGAAAGAGTAAAGACACGGAAGAGGCTAAGACTCAATTAATGGAACGGTATGAACTCAGTGACCTCCAAGCGCAGGCTATATTAGATATGCAGTTGAAACGGCTATCTGCACTTGAACGCCAAAAGATACTGGACGAATTAGCTGAAATAATGGAAATAATCAAAGGTTTAGAGTTAATAATTAGCTCACCTCAAAACGTCATGAATTCGGTCAAAGAAGAACTACTAGGGGTCAAAGAAAATTATGGGGATGATCGACGAACAAAAATTTTCAAACGCGCTCCTGGTGAATTTTCAGAAGAAGATTTGATCAAGAATGAGCAAACAATCGTCATGTTATCTAAAAACGGTTATATTAAACGCGTGAGCACCCAAAGCTTTAGAACCCAAGGTAGGGGAGGCAAAGGAGTAAAATCAGCTAACCTTAAAGAAGAAGACGTCATTCAGGAAGTTATGGCCGCCTCAACGCTTGATACCATGCTGTACTTCACCAATACAGGGCGCGTTTTTAGCACTCGTGTGTTTGATATCCCCGAAGCCAGCCGCACTGCGAGAGGTACAGCCATCGTCAATATGCTGCAAATGGAATCATCCGAATCGATATCAAGTATCGTAAAGATCCGTCACGACGCCAAAGACTTCAAATATCTCGCATTTGGTACCAAGAATGGCTTTGTTAAGAAGACGTTGATTGAAGAGTACGATAATATCCGAAAATCAGGTCTTATCGCCATTAATCTTAAAGCTGGCGACGAATTACTCACCGTCAAACCAACCACCGGTAAAGATGACATCATGATGGTTTCTCAAGACGGAAAAGCCATTCGCTTCGCAGAAGACGACGTGAGAGAGACGGGCCGAGCTACCAGTGGTGTGATTGGTATTCGAACCAAAAAAGACGATAACGCTATTCAAATGGATGTTCTGTATGCTCACGATGAGGCAAAATTCGTACTTTTGACGCTTACGGAAACTGGTTTTGGTAAAGTTACCAGCGTTGATGAATATGCCCAACAGGGTAGGGGAGGTCAGGGAGTTTATACCGCTAAGCTATCGGGTAAAAGTGGAAAATTACAGGTAGCCCAAGTCCTGAACCCAGACTTAGTCATCGATTTATTGGTTATCTCGGAACAAGGACAGATTATTCGACTGCCGTTTGAAACAGTACCGAACCAAAGTAGACATACACAAGGTGTTCACATCATCCGTATGGACTCTGGAGATAAAGTTGTCAGTATTGCCACGATTGAAGATCAAAAAGACGAAGAAGCAGAGAAAGAAACCAACCAGAAGAAATAATTTTCATACATCTCCAATACGCAAATCGAATAAAAGCTTAAGAAATAATCAAAAGGGTAGGGTAGTGGAGGGATTATTCTTTGTGGCGGATAATGAGGTGATCGTCACCCCAATCGAGAATAATGGAATCACCGGCGGCAATTCCTTCTTTGAGAAGTGCATCAGCCAGAGGGTTTTCAACGTAATCTTGTATGGCTCTGCGAACCGGTCGAGCTCCATATTCTGGATTAAAGCCAAGAGTGGCAATGGCGTTAAGTAACGGTGCCGTTACCGCAACTTCAATCTCTTTCTGAGCCAATTTTTGGATAACATCTTTAAGTTCTATTCGGACAATTTCGGCCACTTGATCTTGCTTGAGTGCTTCAAACTGAACCATCGCATCAAACCTGTTTCGTAGCTCTGGACTAAATGATTCTTCTGGATTTGTGGCGTTGCTTGTCGCTACGATAATGGTATTTTTAAAATCCACAGAATTTCCTTGTGTGTCAGTGATAATCCCATCTTCAAGTACTTGAAGGAATAAGTTGTGAATTTTTCGATCTGCCTTTTCAAACTCATCTAAGAGAACGACTGAGAAAGGCATAGAACGCACTTGATCGCTGATATTATCAAGAAATCTTTCTACCATGCCAAATTCTGAGTATTCGCTCATATCAATTCGAACCATTTTGTCTTCATCTCCGAAATATATT
>JAGQKX010000117.1 GCA_020429905.1 candidate division WWE3 bacterium | reverse complement strand
ATTAATTCCCGAGATTGCCGTGGCGGCGAGACGTTTGAAAAAACCTTTCCCGTCTTCTTTGGCTTTTTCAGATGCTTCTTTTGCAGTGTTCTGGAGCATTTCTTTGGTAATAAGAGCAGCGATAATTTCTTCAGGCGTGACAATAAGACTGAAACTTTTACTCGAAAACAGTCCAGTTTTGAGATTCGTTCTGGGGATAATGCCAATAATGTCGTTATTCATGAGTTGTAATGGTTACTGAATCGGGAATTTTTCCTTGTACGTGCATACCTTGAGCATCGAAGGTGACTGATTTGATATCGGCTCCCGTAACACTCGATAACAGCGAATTTCCCCAATTATCAAGGACCGCGGCAGCATTATAATCGTTTGCGGATATTGTGTAACGAGCAACAGTGGCTGATTCAAAATTAAGCTGCACCCGATTGTTCGTAACGGTCGGTTTTGCTTTGATGTAAAGAGCGGGTGACGTTTTGATTAGCGCTATGTAAGGGGTATATTGGGCGATATCTGCTTCCGATAATGAATAACCGCTTGCTTGCAGAAATTCATCGATTTGATCGAGATTAATATTTCCAGAAATTTCTACTGTACCGTCATCATGCGGTTTAATTTGAATGTTGGTTACGGGTTGATATGGCCACTCATTGTAATTTAAGCGCGCTGACATTTCTTCGGCTGAAAAAGTGAGGTTCACGGCATGGCTTCCTGAGTAGGCGACTGAATCTACGGGGGCGAGTGTCTCCTGTTTAGTAATAATCTGTGTGCCTGCTTTTTCGTTGAAACTTGAGTAATCGGCTTCGCTGTATGAAATTCCAAGATCCTGAGGGGTTGTTGCACCGAAGACATCAGAAATAATTGGTACAAAACCAAAATAGCCACCGACAAGAAGAATAATAATAAGCAGCAGTCCTAAGATAGCTCCTAGAATCAATACTACCTTTTTCATGATTGCTTATTGTACTGCTGGAAGAACATTTTGTAAATAAATTATCTGGGATTTTTGTCTAGACAGCGGGGATACTCGATTTTACCTGTTTCAAGGCAGAAAGATTTTCTTGTTGGTCGGCAATATCTTGTTGGAGTTTTTTTAAGACTTCGGCTTTATCAATCTTGAACATATTGAGCATTTTTCCTGCGTTTTCTGGAGACAGTTCATCATATTGCCGTTGGAGGTCGGCGATTTCTGATTCGACCTTTTGGATGAGTAAATCAAGTTCAGCTACGTTATCGATTTGTTTTGGATTTTCTTGTTTTGGCATATGAGTTGATGTTTGAAGTTTTATTATATACGATACGTCTACACTTAGATCAAATGCAGTTTTTAACGAGACGAATAAAATCACGACTTATTGGCACAATATATCTCTATTTCATCAATGCGTATACTGACGCATATCTTGCAGAAAAACTTGATGATTCCTCAAACGTAAGTCATTTTAGTGACCGTATCGAACTATTGCAACATTATTCAACAAAATGGAAGATTCCTGATACCGCGTTTATCTACACGCAATATTACTTAAATGGGCTGTATGACTACGCATATGCGCAGCTGTTCATGAAATTGCTTGTTTTAGTTGATAGAAGGGCAGCGGAGATTATTCAAGAAGAAGTGAATCGGTATAGAAAGCTTTTAAACATGCACGATGCGTACACGGAATTTTCTTCACGTTCATATGCGTTACTCAAATTGCTCATCGTGCCGATTTGGGAGTTTTTGCTCGGGAAGCTGCCGTTTGAAAAAACATTTTCTCAGCAGTTTCCTTCTCATCTTCACTCATTTTCCCCGGAAATCATTGTTCCAGGAATCATGATGGTTGAGATGCTTAATATTCAAAGCAATCATCAACAGGTGCAGATGATTAAACAGTACGATGGTCAAGAGGCGACGAAAATTGTGGCGATCCGTCTGTTCACCTCTCGGTTTGGAGATGATGAGACATTGATCGAACAGGCTATTATCGCTACTCTTAAAGCAGCGAGTCGGTGGGACGCGCTGTTTAAGATGTTTTTGCAAGTTCGGTTTCGAGCAAACAGTTATGTAGTCTCTGAAGATGGGACCGTAAAGTAAAAAGTCGTTCCCATTCCGAGCTCAGAGGTAAACCAAATCTTACCGCCCATTTTTTCTACTAATAGCGAGACGAAATAAAGACCAAGTCCAAGGCCACCTTTTGATTCGTCTCTGTACAGAGTGCCGCCTTGTTGAATAAATGGAGTAAAGAGAAGTTCTTTGATTTCTGGTGAAATTCCTTTACCTGTATCAGAGACAGAAATAACCCAGTAATTATGTGTATGACTGTTGTCTTCCTGGTGAATTGAATCGATACTATCGTTCGGCTCAATAGAAATGGTGAGAGTACCCTTTTTCGTTGACTCAATTGCGTTCTCGATGAGCTCATCCAAAATTTCGCCAAAAGCCCGGGTGTCGATGATTCCATATCGTTCATAGGTTTCGTCCGATCCAAAAGAAAGCGTATTCTCATTGGATAGCGCGCCTTCCAAATGCTCCTGAATCTTATCTTGGATAGATTTATTTAGTTCGACCGATTCAGTATCAAACGCATATCCGCCGGTTTGAACGCTTGTGATTTGGGCCATCTGATCTACTCGACTATTCAATCGACTCACCGAAGAATCAAGCATGCTTAATAATTTTTCTGCTTCCTCGGGGAGTTTCTCCGGTAGTTTGGATTTAAATAGTTCTGGGAATGCCTTGATCAC
>JAGQKX010000116.1 GCA_020429905.1 candidate division WWE3 bacterium | reverse complement strand
GGTCGAGGGTCGGCCGATGCCATATTTTTCTAAATCTTTAATTAAGCTTGCCTCAGTATATCGAGGTGGAGCTTGTGTTTCATGACTCGAGACAACAATTTCTTCAAGATTAAGTTCGTCAGAGATATTCATATCTGGCAATAACGTGTCCTCTTGTTGCTTACCCGCAACCTTCATCCATCCGGCAAATTCAACTTTGCTTCCGGATGTTCGCCAGATACACAGCGGTTTTTCTAAGGCTAACTGTTTGTCTTCGTGTGAATGAACATCAATTCTCATTTGCATCAATTCTGCAGGTGACATCTGACTGGCGACGGCATTGCGCCAAATAAGCGTATAGATTTTCTTTTGGTCTTCCGCTAACTTTTTGACCTCTGGGCTTTTAAGGTCGCGTGTAACATCCGACGGACGGATGGCTTCGTGCGCCTCTTGAGCTGATTTCGATTTGTTGGCATAGAGATTTGGTTTATCCGGAATATATTCTTTACCGTATTGATCGGCAATATATTTGCGCGAAGCTGTAATAAAGTCTTCTGATAAAAATGTTGAATCGGTACGATGATAAGTAATTAAACCAGCTTCGTATAATTTTTGCGCAGCCGACATGGCCCGTTTACTCGTAAATCCAAAACGATTAACGGCTTGACGCTGTAAGCGCGCAGTGGTTAACGGTGGCGATGCTTTTCGCTTTACATTTTTTTTGTTGACGTCCCCCACAACAAAATGGTGTTTAGAAAAATCTTGTTTGAGTGATTCGGATTTCTTTTCATCCTGAAAAATAGTTTTACTGTAGGTGTAATCACCGACAAATAACTTGAGGGTTTCTTTTTCTTCTACCGATTTTTCTTCATACTTCCACAACAATGCGTCGAGGGATGAGTTATCCTCAGCATCCAGTTTGGCAGTAAAATTGAAATACGGTTCAGATTTGAATTTCTCTCGCTCTCGTTCACGTTCGACGATCAGCCGAACAACGACCGACTGTACTCTTCCCGCAGAAAGGCCATATCGTATTTTTTCCCACAATAACGGAGATAGTTTATACCCCACGATACGATCCAAAACTCGTCGAGCCTGATACGCATCGACTAGGTCATCATTTATTTTTTTACTGTTTTGAAAGGCTTCTTCAATCGCGTGTTTGGTGATTTCATGAAAAACAACTCGTTTAAATTCTGGTTTTTTCTTTAATTTTGCGCTCTCTATGATGTGCTTGATGTGCCAAGAAATTGCTTCTCCTTCGCGGTCAAGATCAGTCGCGAGCACTACGACATCTGCGTCTTTGGCTGCTTTTTTGAGATCTTTAACCACTGCCTCTTTACCTGGCATGACCGTGTAATCAGGTTTAAAATTATGATCCACATCCACGCCCAAATCTTTTTTTGGAAGATCACGAACGTGTCCTTTTGAACTCATCACGGTGTACTCTTTTCCAAGATATTTACTAATTGTTTTCACCTTGGTCGGTGACTCTACGACGACTAATTGTTTCATACGTTAGCGACGTGTACGCCCAAATAGCCCACACACATGCAGCACATTGTACTACGCTTAGTCTACCATGTATGAATTTTCGTCAAATTTTTTGACTAATCCAGTGAGTTCCATGATTGAAATTTCGGACAAAATTACCTGTGTCGACACCTGCAGCGATCGTACAAGATCATCACATGAAGCCGGGTTTTGCGATAGTCGTTCAAAAATATTCTTTTGGATTTTATTAACAAAGACCGGTTGCTCTTTCGAGGGGTTACCCGTAGAAAAACCTAATAATTCCCCTACCCCATCGATAGTAGAAATAACCGTAGCACCTTGGCCAATAAGCCAGTTCGCTCCAGCGCTTTTGACAGAAAAAATAGACCCCGGCACCGCTGCTACGGTTTTGCCTTGCTCTCCGGCAAGACGAGCTGTGATGAGAGCCCCGCTTTTGGGTCCAGCTTCGATCACGATGACTACCTCAGATAAGGCTGCGACCAGTCTGTTTCGCTGTGGGAATGTATATTTCGTTGGCTGCTGATCTGGAATAAATTCAGAAATTAACGCCCCCTTTTTAATCACCTCGTTCACCAGTTTTTTATTTTCAGGCGGAACAATATAGTTAAATCCGCTTCCAAGTACCCCTATTGTCCTCCCCTCGTGATCAAGCACGGTTCGATGCGCTTGAGTATCGATACCCCGCATAAAACCAGAAGCAATGACAACTCCCTGGTTGACGAGCTGCGCTGTAATTTTTTGAGTGATCGTTTGACCGTAAGCACTGGGGTTGCGCGTGCCGACAATCGCCACCGTCCGTTCACGGAGTTGCGGAAGCGTACCTTTATAAAAGAAAAATAACGGCGGATCTGACAAATTTCTAAACGCTTGAGGGTATTCATCATCATGCCAGAAAATCACCGATAATTGATGCCGCTGAATCCCTTCATTAATCGCTGACAAATGCTGTTTTATTTGATTTTGATTTAGCCGATGCTTCTTTTGCAATTGCTCGAATACCGCATCAATCGATGACCATTCTTCAAGTAATTTGATGACCGTACGAGGACCCACACGAGGAAATAACTGCGTTAAAAAATAATATTCCGTTAACTTCAAATTCATATTTGAAGCACTTGCATTCTATCCAAAAGATTATACCTTATCGAGAAAAGTACCAATCTACTAGTTTGTGCGCAACCTCAGCAGAATTCTGAGAACTGCCTCCTTTTTCGAGAAGCACCACGAAAACAATTTCGGGATTCTCATAAGGTGCGAATCCTTCTACCCAGGCATGTGTTTCATACTGT
>JAGQKX010000115.1 GCA_020429905.1 candidate division WWE3 bacterium | reverse complement strand
AAGCACGGGATTCCCTCCAACTATTAGGGAATTGAGAGATGAGATCGGGGTTTCATCATTACGAGGCGTGACGGTTCACCTGGATGCGCTCGAACGAAAAGGATTCATCGAGCGTAATAGCAAGGCGCGAGGACTCCGTGTACTACGCAACGGAGAAATGGGTAGACGGGCACAATACATCCGTATACCACTTGTTGGAACTGTGGCAGCTGGAACTCCGATCTTGGCCCAAGAAAATATTGAAAAATACGTCCGGGTAAAGCGAGATCAATTGAAAGGTTCTGAAAAATCATTTCTTCTTCGTGTACAGGGAGACAGTATGATTGATGCCGGTATTCGACCGGGAGATCTCGCTATTATCTCTGAATCAGCGACAGCAGATAGTGGAGATGTGGTAGTCGCGCTCTTTGATGATGAGGTGACGCTCAAAAAATTTCATAAGGTAGACAATTATGTTGCCTTGCTGCCGGCCAATGCAAAGTACCAACCGATCATCGGAAAAGATTTTGAGATTCAAGGTAAATTGGTTGGGTTACTTGATGAAGCACAGTTGTTTGATGATGAAAATTGGGTAGACGGAGATTTGTTACCGGTTCGTCGGGAGCAATCAAAACATTTTCCGTGGATTTTTGGAAGGGAGGTCAAAGAATAGTATGGATACTGTATCAGATACTTGGACCTTTTCTTTTTCGAAGGACGAATTGTTTGCGTTTGTTGACGAGGCGGGTAAACAAACCTGGGCGGGTGACGGCGCAGCAGCACCCAATCCACAGCGAGATAATTTCGAAGAATTGATCTTTGAGCGGGGGGATTTTTTTTATCGTGACAGTTTTGTGGCTGGAGACGCATTTTCATGGGGGACGGAACTTGTTTCTTATCTGTCAAAACCTGTTTGGAACTGTTTGTATGGTGGGGGAATGATTGAACCATTTGGCACCATGGCAGCAGAGACATTTTCTTTTTTAAAAAAGGCATTGGTTATTAATGCAAACGGCTTCCAATCAATGCGTGGTCCGCGTACGTATCAAGACGGTGAATGGAGCTACTCCTACGATCAATCTGGCGATGTCTCGCTTTTTCAGGGGGAAGAAACCATCACCTATCAAGGGAAAACAGTATTTTTCTACCACACATTCGGAGGAGCAATTCTCTAGATTACCTATTATAGAGGGATTTTGATACAATACGCCTATGCAAACGCGTATTTTTGACGGCCGTTTCACGGCACAGCAGATCGAAGAATCCTTAACATCTCGAGTAGCTCGTATTACCGGGCAGCGTGGTCATGCGCCCAAACTCTCGACGGTCATTGTTGGTGATGATCCTGCCTCTGTGGCGTTTATTGCGATCAAAGAAAAACGGGCTCGTAGCATCGGGATGGAATTTGTCAGAAAACACTACCCTGAGTCGTTTGATCCCACCGAAGTCGTCAAATATATTCACACCCAAAATGAAGATAAGACCGTCGATGGCATTATTGTGCAACTTCCCCTGCCAACTCAATTTGATCGACTCCTGACACTTAAAGCTATCCACCCATACAAAGATGTGGACGGGTTGCATCCCAAAAACCTGGGCTATCTTATTGAAGGGAAGCCATTTTTTAACCCACCCGCGGTGTTGTCGGTAAAGGAAGTATTAAGTCAAATGGACATTGAAGTCACTGGTAAACATGTTGTCTTGGTTGGCTCAGGGTTACTCGTCGGCAAACCATTAGCGCTGTTTTTTGTTGATGAAGGTGCGACGGTGAGCATGTGTTCTGTCCATACTCCGGATATTGCAGTTTTTACTCGGGAAGCAGATATCATTGTGGCTTCGACTGGAGAAGCAGATCTGATCAACGCTGACATGATCAAAGAAGGAGCGGTGGTCATTGATTTTGGCGGTAAAAAGGTTGGTGATGAACTGAAAGGAGAATTTACGCAGGATGTTGTATCTAAAGCAGGCGTGGTAACGCCGGTTCCCGGTGGGGTTGGTCCATTGGTTGTTTCTAAACTTCTGGAAAATACGGTGTTGTCCGCTGAGCGTTCCACGTTTGGCAACAACGATGCGTAACGGCGCTAGTTCTACCCTCTTCCGTAATCACTCTTATCCCAAACGCGTTCGTGAAGGTAATACAAGACAAAGACGATTCCGTTTTTGATCCCGACAAATGTGGCGGTCGTGAAGGGTTCTTTGGTAATGCTAAAAAGAATGATGGATTCGGTAATGATGACTGTAATTCTCCAGGTGATTGATTTGATAAAAGAACGTTTTTTGGTTTCCATAACTGTTTAAATATTGAGATTTTCTGGATAAAAAGAAGTTACCTGATCATAAACGGACTCGAGGTTGTACTGGGTCTTACTTGAATCGAGTGAGAGATGTTCCCCCAGTTTATCAATTCGTTCAGCTAAATCTTGTTCCATCTTATACAGCATGTCTTGCTGATCGCCGGGTGTCGGTGGTCGATGTTCGAAAAATGCTTCTCCACGGACTTGTCGAAAGAAAAGATATCCAATAATTAATTTCGGAAAAATGGTTTCAAGGTCAGTGTTGTTCTCGGCATAGGCAATCTCTTTGAGAAGTAAATGATAGGTATCTTCAGCAAATTCAAAATATGTGTCGGCAGAGTTGGTCATTACACTAAATTTATCGGTCAACCTGTTCGGTTTTCTTTAATTGTTTGACCGAATATTCATGGCGGACGTGTTTTTTGGCGTAGTTAAAGTCGACTCCCGTTTTTTTGTGTGGATTGAGAATGTTGAGAGGGTCAAAAATATCTTTTACTTTATCAAATAAAGAACACATTTCTTTGCCGTA
>JAGQKX010000114.1 GCA_020429905.1 candidate division WWE3 bacterium | reverse complement strand
GACCGAATATGGTCTCCACCCCCAGAAAATCCTGCAGTTGAAGAATCAGAATCTTCTATAGAACTAGATACTGTTAACTTTACCCTTACCGTACCATGGTATGAAGAAATTACTGATTTATCCATTCTCGATAATAATGGAAAAACCCTCTTTACCGAGCCCGTAAAAAATGTGACAGAAGAACAGAATGTCCCGCAGTTTAAATCTGTAACTGGTCAGGAATTTAAAGATGCCCATAAAAAACCAGCCTTTACTTTTAGCAGTCTAATAAACCTATTTACCCCTCAAACATATGCACAGTCTCAAGAAACCGTTGATGTTGTATTTGTGTCCGATAGTTATTCTTCCGAAGAGCAAGACCGTTTCCATGCAGACGTCGAAAGAATGATTGAGCATTTTTTGTCATACGAACCAATGAAAACCAGATCTTCCCAATTTACGTTTCACATCGTGGACAATGTTTCTCCACTGGATTGTCAACACCACGGAAGATTAATTATTTGCGATAACACAAAGGTAATGGACGTAGTAAACTCGGCTAGCGTCCCATATGATGTCATTACAGTCGTCCTCAATAGCCCAACGTATGGGGGATCTGGCGGGCAAATCTCAACAACGTATAATGGTGAACCCTGGTCTGAAGAGGTATTCGTACACGAATTCGGACATACCTTTGCCCGGCTTGTAGACGAATATGTGGCCAGTAATCCCTATACAGACTTAGATAAAAATTGTTACAACGGGAATCCGCCCAACCAACTTTGGAGCAATATTCTGGCCAACGTCAGCTATTTTTCGGAATGTAATTATCCAGGCTGGTACAGATCCTCCGCTGATAGCATTATGCGCAGTATTGATGCCACTTATTTTAATCTCGTGTCGCAATATTGGATCAATTTCTATATGAATCGGTATGCTGGAGATCTGGCAATCAACCAGCCAACACCCGAACCATCAATTGAGCCAACTATAGTCGCAACAACTCCTACCCCTACCCCTGAAGCAAATCAATCTATCACACCCGCTCCTACACCAACGCCTATACTCATCCAAGGCCAAACAGAGTCGCCAACCCCCACACTTATACCAACAACAAACAATCCAGTAGTTACCCCAACTCCAACTACGGTAACGGTACCTACTCCAACGCCAACTATAACCCCTTCTAACGTTGCTCCTACAATCGGTACTCAACCAACAGCCATACCAACCCCAACTCCGTTACCAACAGCAACTCCCGTTCCCACACCGACGCCGACACCAACTACCCCTCCGCTAAATTGTTTTCATGGCATCGAAATTTCCTTAGCAAGTTATTCAGATTCGGGTAATCCAGGAGATACGATTGGGAATACACTTATTCTGACAAACCTCAACCCATCTGGATGTGGACCAACTGCCCTTTTAGGAATAAGTAGAGCACATCCGACTCAGCCAATGACTATGACTTTTTCCAGTCAAAGTGTAAGTATCCCCGCTAATCAAACCGTGCAAGTACCGTTTACGCTCAATTTATTGCCCGGCGCTAACCCCGGATACTACTTGTACCAAATTTGGGTTGCTGGATTTGGACCACTAAACGGGTATGTGACCGTCAACTAACCAATATGGAAGCTAACCAACCACCTTTACCAGCACGTGATCTAAGCATCGACATTCTTCGAGGGTTTGCCGTCTTATTCATGATTGTGACACACTCGATTGTCTTATTTTATTCAGGAACAGCTCGTTTGCTTGATTTTTGGGTATGGTGGGGCGCGACGATCTGTTACTCGTCATTTTTATTCGCGTTTTCTGCAGTGTATGGAATGAAGTTGAGCAATGGAAATATTGACCCTTTAAAACACCTCAAGCGAGCAACGATACTCTTTATCGGATATTACCTATTGGCAATGTGGGCATATGCTTGGTTAGAAAAAACAATTTCTATAACTGCAATTAAGTAAATTATTACGTTTCAACGATTGCCCATGTTTACAGAATTCATTCCCGCATTTGGCTTTTTCATTCTAATCATACTCCTTACACAAAGACTCCTCAGGAAATATATTGATCAACCATCCGTATTCATTCTTGCTTCATTTGTACTTTATATTGCTGGCATTGCATTAGTCCATTTCGACACAACCCAACAGGCTATAAAAACATTCATTGCCTTGTTCGCCGGAGATCTCATACTACATACTTTTGGTATTTTAAGTTATTTTCCGATATTTATAATTGGTCTCGTTTGGGGAGCTAATAAGCACAATTTTCGCGATAATTCTGGTCTGCAATTGATGGTGACCTCAGTAGTGATGCTCTTTATCGTACAAGTTACGCAAGCGACAAGCTGGGAACGATGGCCCCCATCACTACTCTTTCTGCTTTTTGGATTAAGTTTTAGCTTGATAATCGTCATCAACCGCGAATTTTGGCAAAAAACAGCCACATTGCTTACTCCTATTACGTACATCGGCCAGCATGCGTTTTATTTTTATGTGCTACATCTAGCCATTTTGCTACCCATTTCATCACTTTTTATCTCTAAGACAGCCAATTTTAGCATTTCTGTAGGCATGGTCTTCATTTGCCTTATCAGCGCCTATCTTATTCAGTATTTCCTCCATAGGACAACAAAAAACCATTGACAAACCCCACACTATAGGGTATAATTCGGGCATGCAAAATACATCGCGTATGTACAACCAAAAAGTATCGTCATTTACGCTAAATACCTTAATATACTTGGGTATTGGTGTATTCATTGGTCTTGCCTCAATCTATGGATTTGCTTCTATAGAAGGTGGGGATAATTTTATTTCGGGACT
>JAGQKX010000113.1 GCA_020429905.1 candidate division WWE3 bacterium | reverse complement strand
AACTCGGAACCGATTTGATTGAGCGAAGCCCCAAGCTCTTCTCTCATGAGGTACATAGCTATTTGTCGCGGTAAAACTATATCATGACGCCGACTTTTTCCGATAATTTTACCCTCTTCGATTTCGTAAAAATCAGAAACTTTCTGAATAATGGTTTTCATAGAGACAGCTTTCTTCTCGTGTTTTGGTGTTACCATTGAGAGAATATCTGCCGCCACTTCGACGTTAACGGGAAGATTATGAACTTTGGAGTGAGTAATTATTCGAATCAGCGCACCTTCGAGTTCACGAATATTTGACGAAACTCTTTGGGCAATCACATCTATTACCTCAGAAGGAACGGAAAGATTCTTGGAGATAACTTTATTTTCCAAAATTGCTCGACGCGTTTCGAAGTCAGGTTTTTGGATGTCAGCGATCAGGCCGGCCGCAAATCGTGATTTTAGACGCGCTTCCAATGTGGGTATTTCATACGGAGGGCGATCGGAAGTTAAAACGATTTGGTTTCCAACCTCATAAACCGCATTAAATGTATGGAAAAACTCTTCCTGAGTGGTTTCTTTACCCGCAATAAATTGGATATCATCAATCAAAAGCACATCGACATCCCGGTATTTCTTGCGAAAGGAGTCGGTGCTATTGGAGCGAATACTCATAATGAGGTCATTGGTGAATTTTTCAGAAGAGACGTATAAAATTTTGGCATCCGGATTGTTGTGCGTTACGTGTTGGGCAATCGCGTGCATTAAATGTGTTTTTCCGAGGCCCACATCTCCATAAATGAACAACGGATTGTAAGCGGCGCCGGGGTTCTCTGCGACAGCCTCACTCGCAGCGTGTGCGAGCTTGGAGTTGGAACCAACTACAAACGACGAAAACGTAAAGCGAGGATTAAACGAATAACGAATGTTGCTTTTGCTCGTGGAAGACGTAGCCGGGCGAATGTTGTCAACAGCTCGGACGTTCTGAGGCTGCGAAAATGTCGGTTGATTGGCAAAAATACTGTTGGGTGGAAAAGCAGAATCTCCTTCGTTTTGAAGTACTTTACAGGTGATTTTTACATCTTCATCGAGGTGCTTAGAGAGGGCGCGTTCTAGCATCGGCTGATATTTGCCTTCGATACGCTCTTTGGTGAAAGCATTTTGCACACCCAAAGTACAAAGTCCAGACTCATACCCCAAAACGCGTGCCTTTTTGATCCAGGTTTCAAAATTTGCTTGACTGATTTGTAATTCGATTTCACCGAGTACGGCTGACCATACACTTTGGATGTCTTTGGGCATACGTTTTGTTTTGTTAATAGGTAATTTTCTCTGCCTGTGGAAAACTCAAGATTTTCCAGCCGTGGCAAGGCTTATAGAGAGTACACAAAAAACCAGTTTTTGACAAGAGAAGTTCAGAAAATCTCTTGAAAGTTAAATGATGTTGTCCCCAGCGGTGATGGCTGTGAGTTCGGTAGAAGGAACTTCGAGCACGTTTGACCAATCATATCCGAGACCAGTGAATACCGTTCCGCTGACAAAAGCACGTTTTTTTTCTGATTCAATTACATACACAGTATCTCCTGAGGTTGCTTTTACGAGGGTTCCATCACGGAAAACCAGCAAATCTCCGTCGGTGTAGGTATCTAATTCGGTTTGTGTCACAGCAATAATATCCTCCCAGCGAAATCCTTGACTCAGAAAGACCGAGGCAGAAGGGACACCACGTGTTTTCAAAGAACCGTCTTGTTCGAGAAGATATACGGTATCACTTGATGAAAGTTTAATCAGCGTGCCGGGGAGGTGTTGAGAGGAGGCGGCCATGAGAGAGCCAGTTGTGTACCCAGAAAGCTCAGCGTCGCTGGATGTGTATATGCTATCCCAACCGTATCCGAGATCAAGAAATATATCTGCAGTCGGGAAAGGGCGTTTGCTTGTTCCCTGGATTACATAAACGGTATCTGAGCTTGAAGACTTTACCAATGTGCCATTGCGGATTGTAAGATGGGAGCCATTTGAGTAGAAGTCAACTTCATCACTATTGAGTGTTAACACTTCTGCCCAAGGGAAATTGTGACTCAAAAATGCTGTTGCGCTTGGGATAGGCACTTTGGTTCCCGATTGGACAAGATACACCGTATCGTTTGAGGATTTCTTTATCAGCGCTCCTATTACATGGTTTTGTTTCATCACGAGCGACCCAGAAAATGCAGTGACATTGCCGTGAGGATCGGTGCTGATTATTGAAAGAATATACGTGGCTTTTTCCAGTTCACTGGAGGGAGTAAAGCTAAAATCCCCTGCCCCATCTGCAGATAGGTTGGCAATAATTGGAGATTGGCCGGAAGCTGTAAGTGAAATGGTCATGGTCGATGAGCTATCGGTTGATCCCGCTATGGTTGGTTGGAATCCATAGACTTTTATAGTCTCTCCATTTTCTATTGATCTTCCGCCCACAGAAATATCACTTAAGTTATTTGAGCTGGCATCGGCAGAAACTTGATTAAACCAAACAAAAATAGTAGCAATGCTTGCCACGATGAAAGTAATAGTAAAAAGATATTTTTTCATTTTTTTCCTTTTTTATCTTGTAATCAGCCTTTACTAAATTTTAGTACAAAGAAAAACAAAATAAAAGCTCTCGGTTTACAAAAAAACGCAAGTTGGTGTAGAATATGGGGATTTAGCTTCTGTCTAAATCAAAAAAACAGATAAAAACAAAAACAAGAAGAAATGTTTTCCCAACAACTCAAAAAAACAACAGCCATTTTTCTGACGTGCTCTGCTTTGGTGTTTAGTGTACAAGTTCTTCGTACACATGAATTAGAAGTTCTGACAATTCCCCAAGCCGCTGCGATTGAGAGAAACAGAGG
>JAGQKX010000112.1 GCA_020429905.1 candidate division WWE3 bacterium | reverse complement strand
ATGGCTTTTTTTATGCCTCAAAACCACCACCCTATAGTATTGATCTTTGCGTTATTTACCTGTATAATTCAGCAAATTTTCATATGGCCGGTTTCGGCCGGCCGAAAATCTTCCCGCTCCTTAACAACTCATTCACGGCACAATCTGCTTTTGTAGCAGATTGAATATTTTGTTGGAGCACAAAACGTTATTTTTGTGCCATCAAGAGTAATTTGGTCAGATTACTCTACAGATGCTTTTATTCCCTATTTGGGTGATTAAGTTATCTGAAATTGACCCGGTCACGGCTGTTTGGCAAGACTCGTCCCCTGACGCACCAATTATTGGTTTCCAGGTTCGACGTTTCAAACCGAACAGTACAATCGTTCAACTTAACCGCTCGTGGTGTCGAGCCTGTCATTCTTTACTGAATGCTGCAAAATAACCTCACCAAATTACATCTTTCATTGTTTTGATCATGCTCTATCGAAACACGCTACCTAAGCGCGGAAGATGAATTGTATCCATGAGCAATACCTTAAGTGATACGCTCGAGTATCACGACACTCAGGAGGAATATCATGAGTGGGTTGATTACAACCGAAAAACTTCTGCGAGAGCAGGAGATTCTGTACCGCCGTTCCACCTTGTTGAACGAGGAGGGACGGTTAGCCAAGGTTGCTGAACTTGCCAGAATGGCATCTATGGAACTATTGGCTTTTATCATTTTGGATAGATTGCATGACCTGCGAAAGGTCGAAATCATCCACCATCGTAACCCTGAAATCGCTGGTTATTTCTCTATCTCTGGCAAAAAGAGATCTGTTAATATCAGTATAGAGCGATTAAGGAAAATATCTCCAGAGGCCGTCGAAAAAGTGTATTCTTTTTTTGAATATCTCGGAGATAGAACCCTCATTGAATGGGCTACAATGGAATTTAGTCGCGGGCTTCCTTACGCCCAAGAGAAAGGTATGTGCGCATGTCTTCACCCCAAAAATCGTCATCGTCACCTGGAATTCACCCGGAAGATCAAATTTTGGAACGACTACCAGATCGACTACTCCAGAGTGAAAATCACTAATTGTGAACATTGCGAGTGTACTCACTTTGATGAGGTTGACGAAATAGGGTGGCTGGCAAGCCTTCAGCATTATGCATACGTACGTGGGTGTGAAGTAATTCATTACCAATACCCAAACCGTGCGGAGGCTGCTGCTGATGGATCGAGCTTACACGAAATTTGGTTGCACAAGCCAAATCAATCCTTTAATCAACAGATCGCACATAATGCCACATTGGAACAGGTATTGGCTGACGCTCAACGGGTTATTGAGCAGGAAGTCGGCCCCAAGCCCATCATCAAAACCATACCTGTTGTTGTGGCGCAGGTCCAACAACCCAGCGATGTCAAACGTGCGTTTAAGGTCAGCAACGGACTTGTCCATGCGCTCATCTTACACACCTATGGTGAGAATCCTGGAACACGGATTTTTGCCCAAGACAACGCAGTGTTGGAAGAGATTAAATATTTCTTGTCAAAACAACGGAATTTCGTTGTCGAAGGTCCGGTGTCAAGTCATCCCACGCATCTATGGGTGCCTGACGAGCATCTTGAACTAGCGGACTTTCACGGAATCTACATGGTAGAAGCAGTAAATCTGCATACGGTGGCTCAGTTTTTGAGACAACGCACCTTGATTCCAGACACAGAAATAGCGGTTGAAGGCATAGTGATTACGGTAAACGTACCGATAATCACCGGTATGTCAGCCAGCATTTTCGGCTTTGAATCGTTAGAAGAGGTTCTCACCTTGGCTAAAATGATGAAAAAAGCCACTGGCCTGCCGATTCAGACTCGCCTACCGCTGATCATTGACGTCGCCGGATTTAACGGTCCGACAATCACAGCCATGACGATGCTTAAACAACAGGCTGATTCGTCACGAAATGTTGAACTCATTCAGCTATTTTGGGAATTCAACGACCTAATGAATGGCCGGATGACCGTTTTGAGTGACTAACTATCTTGCCTCGATGGCTTAACCCAGCCAAAGGCAGCCGAGTGGATCAGGAAAATAACCTGTCTACAGATTGTACAAGGAGTAAATCATGAGTGGTTCTAAAAAATCAATTTCTATTCCAGATGGGCTTTGGCATGAGTTTGAAAAGATTGCCGAACGCGAAGGTCTCGAAGTCGTTGAAGTTTTAAGAAAATTCTTCCAGTTTGGACTGGTCGCTGATGCGATTGTTCAAGAATCTGCCGGTCTCGGTGGAATTTTTTTCAAAGAAAACCACAGTGCGGATTACATCCCGCTACTGATGTTCAGCGGTGACGAGCCTAAAGGCCCCGACTGGTTGAATGACCTTGATTTGTTTGAAAACTAACGCCTCTGCGTTAAAAACCTAAACGAGCGCTGAATTTGTGCATCAGCGTTTTCTAAAAATTAAGCCATGCCTGGAATTTTTCCAGGGATGGCTTTTTTTATGCCTCAATCACCCCCAAACCACCACCCTATAGCATTGATTTTTACGTCATTTTCCTGTATAATTCAGCAAATTTTCTACCACCGGCTTCGGCTGGCAAGAAATCGTTCCTTAACAACTAATTCAGGCACAAATCCATCTTTTTGGATTGAATTTACTTGTAGGAACAACGTTTTTTCTTTTTTGTGCCACTCTATGATGAGTCTGGTCAACTCACATAGTCATTTTATTGGTCACGCTGATATTCACTTCCGAATCTAGGAGATGTGAACAATCAGTCAATATGTATCTCGCAAAGGAGGCATATGATGTCTACATTAGACAACACCCCATTAGTTTGGGGAAAACCAGAAGAATATGTTGTAGAGTTTTGTAAACGTGTGGTGGTAACATTCAATACGTTACCCGCCG
>JAGQKX010000111.1 GCA_020429905.1 candidate division WWE3 bacterium | reverse complement strand
ACTCAACTAATTTATGGTGGAGTCGACACCTCACTATTCGAGGTAGATCCAAAAATGAAACTCTCACGTAGAATTCCTAAAATAGACCAACAGATTTCAGACGATTCAATCATTATCACGTATTTGGGGAGACTTATTTGGGCGAAAGGACTACGTGAATTGCTGCATGCCTACAAAGAAACGATATCTCAGATTAATGCGGAAACTATGTTAGTCATAGCCGGTGCAGGAGAGCTTTCAAATGAATTAAAATCACAAGTGCAAAGGCTTGCTATCAGTGATTCAGTTATATTTACGGGAAATTTAGAATATGAGGATGCTGTCCACTTATTTAATATTTCCGATATTTTTGTCCATCCGTCATTCAATGAAGGATTGCCAAGAGTCGTTCTTGAATCAGCTGCCGCAGGGAATGCGGTCATAGCGACAGATGTTGGTTCAACCAAAGAAATCATCAACTCACAGACGGGTATTCTGATTGAGCCAAAAAATACTCAACAAATAACAAATTCACTAATTCAGTTGATAAATCAACCGGAATTAAGAAAAAAGTTGGGTAAAGATGCAAAATTACATGTGAAAAGATACTTTGATTGGCATGTCATCACGCAGCAGTTTTATGATTTTCTTCAAGAGTAGCTATGGTTTAAGTCTTATAGTGTTGACAATAGAAATTATTTATGTATAATACACTTCATGACAACAAACATCGTTAAAAAAACATTATTAATTCTTCCCGCTTTATTCTTAAGCGTTTTATTTATTCCTCAAAAAGCTGAGGCATCTAATTGTTATAACAACTATGGTGTTAAAGTTGATTGTCCTGTAGAAGAAGTTTCTTTTTCAATTACCAAAACTGCAGATCAAGAAAAAATTAAACCAGCAGGTCGTGTGTGGTTTACCGTCACTGTAAAAAACACCGGTACGATTACTGTTGATAATGTTTCAGTTAAAGATATCCTTCCCGATGAATTAGTCTGGGTAGAGGGAGATATAACTCATGTGTACAACAATTTTAAGCCAGGAGAAACTCGAAGTTTCAAAGTAAAAGCAAAGCCAGCTGACAATATTGTTGCTCAAGGTGGCACGACTACCGCAATCAACCGCGCTCAACTTACTTACAAAGATATCAAGCTTAATGCTGAAGCAACTGTTGTTATCGAAAGCGGATCCGTGTTAGCTGCCAATACGCTTCCAGAAACAAGTGCTGGCTACGCCATCATCGGATTAATGAGCGGTTTAGCAATCAGTGTTGGAGCTGGACTTAAAGAACTTTCGGATAAGATGCTTAAGTAAAATATCAAGATCGTTAAGAGAACCTGCTTTTGGGGATGTCCCTAAAAGCAGGTTTTTTTGTTTGCATAGAAGCAAAATAATCACTCATGAGGCATTGATTTTTACCCTATAGTATGGTATAATTTGGCATCTTCAGAATTTGCCCCTTAAAAGGTAAATAGTCTTCTCAAAAGACATAAACACCACCTGTGAGTTGATCACAATGGTGTTTATTCTGGAATGTACATACGTAATAGCCTACACAAGGATTAATTTTGTATGTACAGAAAAACCATCGCGCACGGTTTATTTTTTAAGTTTTTCTATGTGGAGGAACACAATGAAAAGAACTTCATTAGTTCGATTGCCGGTTCTTGCTTTTGTCATGGCATTACCGGTCTTGCTCATAATGACTACGATATCCGCAATGGCGGCTCCCGAGTCGCCGACCCAGGGTTGTCGCTCTGGGTATACACAAATTCCTGGTTGGAGCACCGGGTTTTGTTGGAATGAGTCTGAATTCACTGCCAATTTGACCGCTGTATCGGGAGAAGTATTAGTGACTGGTCCGAGTACCAATAAGATTGATCTTTGGGTTGATCCGAGCCTGGGGTATGCCCCTGGGTATGCCTTCTATGAAGGACAGGGATCAGGCCAAACTGAATGTGTACGGACGGGTAAGCTCATGCAGCAAACGTTACCTAATAATGGTCTTTGGGGTATTGGTCCATGCGACCCTCCTTTGGAGTACCTCTATTTACCGGTTATTTGTAATGATGGCTGTAACAACGTTACACCGCCACCGATCGGAGATCCACCGTCTGATCTGTTAGTTAGTTTTGAACCTGATTGGATGATTCTGTACCCAGGTACGATCACAGCCTCTGTAGGGAGTGGCGATGTGCCGTTGACCTACACGCTTGAACTACCAGGGGAAGAACCGCTTGTTCTGGTTTCAGATGAACTGACAGAGACGTTCCAAATCACACCGACAACAGACGGTCTACTTACTGCGACTTTGACTGTCGAAAATGAATATGGCCTGGATCAAGTACAGGAAGTAGGTCTTATTGACTACTGTCCTGCCGGGCTAAGTCGCTTGCACAGCCAGATTGGTGGCGATTGGTCATGGGTATGCGGCAGTGCCGAATTGGCAAATGCAGCGAGTGGGTATCCGATTGGGCAGTTTGGCTTTACTGAGCCTACGACTGCTTCCGTTTGGATCAACCCGCAATCAGGTGCTGCACCATATGGCGGATTTGCCTACGCAAACACACCGGGGACACCCAGCTATATCTTGGATCCGGGATACGGAACATACGTTTTTGATCCTGGTTCGGAGACAAACCCTGGAGTTTGGGCATTTGCCTTTAGCGACGGTACGCCGGTTCCACCGGCCTATGTCGAAATTGAAGGCCAAAACGGTGGTCAAGTAGGGCAAACCATCGATCTGACAGCGACCGTGGCACCGTTTAATACAACTTTGCCACTCACAGTTACTGTCGAAGCAACGGATCTGTCGCCGTCAACATTCGTCACAGATTCACTGGTCATGCCGCTTTCATTTAACTGGACTGCACCAGGGACGAAGTGGATTACCGTTACCGTAGAAGGTGATGGCGCGACAGTAATGGATACTCACT
>JAGQKX010000110.1 GCA_020429905.1 candidate division WWE3 bacterium | reverse complement strand
CTGCGGAGAAAACATTGAACTGCCCAAAAACAAAGGCAGCGTCACCGAGCAACATACACACGCAGAAAGAAACTACTTACACTTACACATTAAGTACACCGTCGATAAAGAAACGGGAGAGCCATTAGACACTACCCTGTTAGAGTTAGGTAATTTCTTTGATAATCTGGAAATGCCCTTCAGTTCAGACCCTGCTACCCTGGGTGAGTATACAGTCGGAGAGACATGTCCGGGAGGCAAAACCCTCACTCAAGATGATCTTAAGATGACCGTCAACGGCGAACCAAATACCGAATTTGAACACTATCTCTGGCAAGACGGAGACGATATTTCTATTACATTTGAATAATTTACCCATATTATTGAATAAGGAGGTGACTTTTTAATGGAAGATAAAACTACATGTGAAGTATGCGGAACAGAGGCTGATGAAAATCATACCCACTGCGAATATTGTGGCAAAGCTTCTTCAAAAGAATCCGGCCACACGGTTGAGACTGAAGGTGGACAGAAACGATATTGCTGCAAGAATTGTTGTGACGAACATGAGGCCAAAGAAGACAAGTCTGAAAAGAAAGCGACCGAATGTGAATTCTGTTAGTGTCTTTTTTAATAGGTATAGAAATGTCAAAAACTATACCTATTATAAGAGTGCAAATTTAGGGCTCGCATTATAGAGTATGATTTGTTAGTATAGTCAAAGAACATTATGAGCGGTGACATTAGCCTACCAATTATAATCGGTGCCGGAATTATCGACAGCATTAATCCCTGTGCTATCGGTGTTTTAGTTTTTCTTCTCGCCTATCTTCTTGAACGAACTAAAAAACCCATTACGCTCCTCATTCATGGTTTGGTATATGTAACCGCGGTATTTATTACCTATTTCTTAGCTGGTCTCATTCTCTTACCTGTAATTGATAAGTTGGGTGAAGTTTCTACCTTCTTTTATGTACTCTTGGGTGGCATCGTTATTATTTTTGGACTCTTAGAGATAAAAGACTTCTTCTGGTACGGAAAGGGCCCAAGCCTTTCGATTTTTCCAGCTGCTGCCGAACGGATCAAGATCTACTCTGAAAAAATCTCAGACAGTTTGTTTGCCACTTTCGGACTGGGCGTATTTGTCGCCCTAGTAGAACTCCCTTGCACAGGTGCCGTGTACCTCGCTATTCTGTCTCTCATGACCTTAAGTGGTGTTGAGGTCGGTAACGTAGTTTTGTTAATCATTTACAACATTATCTTTGTCCTTCCCCTTGTTTTCATCCTTTTTGCGATGTATTTCGGAGTTAGTGCCGAGAAGTTCGAAAGTTGGAGAAAAGAAAATAGAGGCTGGATGAGATTGTTTATTGGATTAGTACTTGTTGGTATGGGACTTTGGATGATTTTCTACCGAGTAGGATAAATGCCCTATTCACCTCGCACTGTTATGTCACCTGAACACACAAAATATCTCATCGACCAAATCAGAAAAGACAAAATTATCTATGCCTGTGAAGCCTGTGCCATTAATCTCGCCTGCATTCTCATTTTCTTATTTTCGGCCACACAAGAAACCTCAATAGCACGAGATATTATGATGTTTGGGTCTGTCATAATGATGCTTGGCTATACATCCTACATGGGTTTCGGTAATTTGAAACGACTCAAACGCATTCAGCAACTCGAGAGCACCCTCTCCTCTGAAGATTAAGTGATATTTCAATACAGAAGCATCGTTAATATACCGAAAATTTAATTCTGAAAAGAAATAAAACGAAGAAAGCTAATTTGATTTAGCTTCGGAAAGATATTGATAGAGATCTGAAGTCGAAGGAACGCCGGAATATAATTCACCATTGATAAATAATGTTGGGGTCGAATTCAAGTTGAGGTCTTGTGCAATAACTTGGTCATCTCTCACGGCTGTGTTGTATGCCGTCTGAGACAGTTTTTCTCTGAACGTTTCTGAATCTATATCCAGTTGCGCTGCGTAACTCACAAATAAATCAGTAGGATCACTTTCCTGTGACCAAGTGGCTTGATTTGCAAACAAAAGGTCGTGATATTCCCAGAACTTGCCCGATTCTGCTGCTACTTCTGAGGCAACTGCGGCCGCTCTGGAATTTAGATGGATAGAGACAAGCGGGAAATGCCGATAGATAAGACGAACATCTTCGGGGTTATCCTGCAAAAAAGCATCCAAGACAGGACCTGCAGCCTTACATGCTGGACACTGAAAATCCGAAAACTCTACAATCGTTAACGCTGCGTCCTCGGGTCCTTTCGTATGCGGGTCAGAGCCAATAAGATATCCAAGATCAACCGTGGTCGGGGTTTGTGAACCATCGACTAACCAAATCAAACCAGCAAATATCACTATGCTCACGATTACCACTGCAGCTATTATTTTGAAATCTGAGTTTGAATTTGATCCCATATCTTCAAGGATTATACTAAACTTATCCAGCCCAGTCTAAGACATATTTTTAGAGTAATCCCTTGACTATTTCATACATGACTCCGGCAATAAACACTCCGATCGATGCATACACCAGCACTGATGGTGCATTAATAACCAATAGGTTTTTGGATTCTTTAGATTTAACTTTCAGGTACATCATACCCAGTAATAAGCCGGAAATTCCTACCGTAACCGCGCCACTAAATTCGAGTACTTCTACAAACGTCACGTGATCCATTAAATAAATAGCCATCGGAGGTACAATTACCAAAATCCAGCTTAACGAAGAAGAAATGGATAAATCTTCATGATACAGATCACGAAGAACGTGCCCCAAACTAATGAATGAGGTAGCAATCGCTAGTACGGCGATGATAATGCCGATTTTTACTACGACAGGATTCAAAAAATTTAGTAGCCCGGTAATTCCATCTTGACTCGTCATCTCACCCGAAACACCGACAACAATGGCCGAAAAAAGGAGGTA
>JAGQKX010000010.1 GCA_020429905.1 candidate division WWE3 bacterium | reverse complement strand
ATTTTCAAAGCCATACGTGGTGCTATTTTACCACTCCTAGAACGCTAAAACGGAACCCTTCCATCTAACGCCCGAGCGAGGGTAATCTGATCTGCATATTCTACATCTCCACCCGTGGGTAATCCTCGGGCGATTCTTGAGATGGTTAGTCGATCACTGGGAACACGTTCATCTTCCTGAAGAAGTTTTCTAATATACATCGCAGTCGCTTCTCCTTCCATGCTGGGATTCGTGGCCAAAATTAATTCAAAAGAATCTTCGTAATTCTGGTCAAAAAATAATCTAATTCTCTGTATTAATTCGTGAATTCGTAATTCTTCTGGGCCAACCCCCATCAACGGGTTTACTACGCCACCTAATACATGATAGTGACCCGTATGCTTTTTGGTCTTTTCTATCGCAAACAAATCTAATGGCTCTTCTACTACACACAAAGAATTTGCTATACGCTGAGAATCTGAACAGATCGGACAGGGATTCTGCTCGGTGATGTTGTAGCATTGAGTGCACGTGGTCAGATCAGTTTTTATTCGTTGAATGGAATCCAGCAACTGATCAATATCTTCTTGAGGCCGACGAAGTAAATAATACGTCAATCGCTGGGCACTTTTTGGCCCAATACCGGGTAACTGCTGGAACTGTTCAACGAGATCAGAAATTGGTTTGGAAAACATATATTAAAAATTAAGGCCTAATTCTCCAAGTCGTCCGCGCATTTTCTTTTCAACAACTTTTTTCATTTTTTTAGAAGCTTCGTTGATGGCATCAACAATTGCCTCATCATCATTCCCTGCTGAATCAAGCGCAAGATAATCCATGTTACCGTTAAGTTTGACGGTAATACCTTTATGCGTCACTTCAAGAATTTCCATTTCTAACTCCTTTTGCAAATTCTGAGCGTTCTTTCGCATTTCATTGAGTTTTTTCATTTGATCAAACATAGCATCACCCCTTCCTTATTAATCTGATTGAATAAGCACTCCCTCAAGTTCTTTCATGGCCAAATCAACGGGACTTTCTTTGGCACCAGCCATTGTATCAGTATTTTTCCGGTAATGTGAACCGTTCTTTTGGGGCTGTACTGGAGGACGATCAGACTCATCCACCTCAACCGCATCGTGACCGTGAAAAGAACGATGTGCCGTATTTTCTTGGACTTTTAACACACAGGAAATGGTTACTTTCTGTCCCGTCACCTTTTCAATCACCTCTTCCACAATTCGTTTATTTTCAGGCTCTTCAATCCGCTCTTTGTGAAATTTATATTTAAAATTAAGGGTCAGCGTATTTTCTTCCAACGAATGAGGTTCACACGCTTTAAGCAACGCTTCTAAGGTATGATTATATGGTTTGATGGCCTGCATGATCTGATCCCATGATTCCATAATTGGCCCTGAGATGGTTACTGTCACGGGTTCGGACTCATTCACTTCAACCGTTTTCTCAACAGGAGTCTGGGTTGACTCATTATCCACGTCCGCCTGCATAGATTCATCCTTCGCGGAAGGCTGAGCTGTTGATTTTTTAGGATTTTCTTTTTGAACTATCGGTGTTGGCTTCGTTACACTTTCGCTCATCCAAGTCAGAAGCGCGGATTCTATCGGAATCATTGGAACGGGAGAATATTTAACCAGACGAAGGGCTTCCGTCAGAACCGCAACAAGACTGCTAATATCACGTATTTTTTCTGCAAAATCAGCATTTTCACGTAATAAAACACGCAACTTCTTCAGCAATAACGATCCTAAATAATGTGTATTAACCTGCTTCTTTTCTAATTTTTCTAAAATGTCTAATACATGCTGAAGGTCCCGTTCCAGCGTAGCGGTGATGAGGTCAGTGGCATCAACCGTGTCTACAAGTCCCAGCACATTCCGAACCATACCCTCATCAATCGCTTCTGAATTCGCTGATTGAATCACCTGTTCCAAAAACGATGCTGCATCCCGATATCCCCCATCCGCATATTCGGCAATTAAATCACGTGCTTCAGGTGCCAAGACCACTCCTTCGTTTTGGGCATACATATCGAGAAGTTGCGACAGATTGTCGGTCGTTCCGGGACGAAAATCAAACCGTTGAGTCCTGGAGATAATCGTTACGGGAACCTTGTGCGGCTCAGTGGTACAGAGGACAAAATGAACGTATGTTGGGGGTTCTTCAATTATTTTCAGTAAGGCATTAAACGCTTCCTTGGTCAGCATATGTACTTCATCCAGAATATAGATTTTTTTCTCACCGCTTGTTGGCTGATACTGGGCCTGTTCACGGAGGGCACGCACTTCGTCAATTCCGCGGTGCGAGGCGGCATCTATTTCAATAATATCGAGCTCACCACAACCAAGCTGTTGGGCCAAAATTCGGGCAATGGAGGTTTTTCCGGTTCCTCTGGGTCCAGAAAAAAGATACGCATGCGACACCATATCATGCGCAATGGCGTTTTGGAGCGTCTGTGTCACATGTTCTTGACCGAGAACTTCGGAAAAATTTTTAGGACGATATTTTCTATATAACGACATGATGAATGTATTAACTTAAGTTTAAATAAGAACGGAATTCCTCACAACACGCATTTCACGCGATTAGGTCGAGTATAGAGAAGAGGTTAGACAAAAAGATCTACCAGGTAGGGACCAAAGATAAGAAGTCCGACAACCGTTGATACTAAAGCAGTAACCAAGACACCGCCCGCGGCAACATCTTTGGCGATTCGAACATTTAGGTTATGCTTTTTCTCCATATAATCAAGAATGCTTTCCACGGCAGTGTTAAATAACTCAGCTGTCAATACTCCTCCAATACTGACAACAAGAATCAGCCATTCAATTCTAGAAATAGAAAAAAGGAATCCAGCCATAATCGCTAAAGATCCCGAGAGTACCTGAATCAAAAAGCTCCGGTGATTGGTTACCGCATATCTGAGTCCATCGAACGCATAACTAAAAAAATGTAAGTATTCAAACATAGTACTGATTTCGCCAATGAATATTAACGAAAATCATTAACAACTGTATCTTCGATTGATTTCATCGCTTGTCTTCGCTCATCGGTATCATCTTCATAACCGTATAAATGAAGAACACCGTGAGCGACAACGCGTGCTAATTCTTGCTCGAAACTGACGCCAAATTTTTCTGCATTTCGTCGGATTTCGTCTTCATCCACAACAATTTCTCCCGCCAATTTGGGAAGAAGCGTTGTTTCTTCTGGTGCAGTATCGGAATCATTCTGACTCATAGGAAAACTGATCACATCTGTAGGGTTCTCTTTATTAAACCACTGAGAATTCAGACGGATCATAAACTGGTCATCGACAATCGAGAAATCAACTTGGATTTTCGCCATGTGTTATTCGTTTCGATAACGCTTGAGATTAACCGCACGTTCTCGTTTTTCTCGTTTCCTTCGTTGAGAAGGCTTTTCATATTCCAAACGATCACGAATTTCGTCCATGAGATTTAAGTCACGGACTTCCCGATTAAAGCGACGCAAAAGTTGTTCTGAGGTTTCATTTGGTTTTGCTACGACCATAATGTTTGATGTGTAGTCTTCAACATTTTTGGCCAAAGCATCATCATCCTCAGCTTGTTTTGGGGTTGAGTCCCCTACTTTTTGTTGCCAATATGCAGCTTCAACTGATGTAGGCTGATCGGAATCGTTGGAATCCGATGTTTTAATTTCTTCTTCTTTTGACTCCTCCACAATATCAGCTTTGACTGCTTTTTTTGCTTTTGTCTTTGTTTGTTTTTTTGCTGGCATGATTTACTGTATTAACGTAATACAACGTTATGATACAAACACCTCCTTATTCTTAAACGTAAAATGTCATTCAAAACATTCTACATAATCGATTAAAAGAACCGGAGATTTAAGAAAGATATCAGATTAGCTTTAAGAAGCGTTGCAACGAAAGACGGTTTTCCACAATAGAAAGCTGGTGAACGTATAAATATTTTTCGTCATACAAATCCTCAGAAAGCTATCCTACCTCCTTAAATCACTTATTTTGAGACCAAATCTCAAAATTTTCGCGTTAATTCTATCACATTATGACACTTTTTTTCTAGACCGACAACCCAGTCTTTTTATTTATAGAGAGGGAAAGAGATACCGCTTGAAATAGTCGTCCCTGATACACACCTAAAATTATAGATCACACATTCAGAGTAAACAGTTAAAATAACCTAGCAATCACTCGGAGTAATTGCTATTATAGGGCCCTATCATTGCCAGAACAGGAAAATTAAATATATTACAGTCCTGTTTCTGGACCAAAATATGCTGCCGATCCGTTGTTCATAATATTTTTGATTTGATCTCCTGATAAAGCATAATTGTATAATCTGACATCATCAATCTGACCGTTATAGTAGAAAGTATTAATATCGAGATAACTACCAATCGACACGGTATACGATCCAACTTGCGGATTTGCACTGGCTGTTGTCGAATTATCCAGAATACCATCAATATAAATTGCTAAATCCCAGGATCCTGTCGTCCCTGACCGCGTGACCACAACGTGATGCCAATTTGTATCAGAAATAGATCTATTTGAAGTAAGTGAAACTGTTCCCGCGTTATTTAAAAATGAAAATTTATTATCTGTTCGGCCAAATTCCAGTGCAAAACTTCCCTGATCCGGAGTAAGATCTTCATAGTTGGCTACAATTCCCTGTGTACTTGTGTAGTCGCCACCTGATTTAACCCATGCACTTACCGACATAGTTTCAGTAAGTTGTAAAATATCATTTGTTCCCAAATTTACTGCATCATCAGTTCCATCAAAAGCTAAACTCGAATTGAATTTTCCGGTTTCTCCATCTGCCCACATATCTCCTGCCGTTCCTCCGCAGGTACCAATATCATTTCCTGTAGACGCTATAATCGTTCCATCATTTCCGTTATTACTGGCATCGTACGCCGTGGCACCAGTGCATTCATCAAACTTCCACCACCCCACGGGCATGCCTCTATTGTAGTCATAGGCGATTTGAGCCGGAGTTCGGGCGTAATCATAAATCCTCACTTCATCAAATGCCCCGTTTTGCAGTTCGTTGGAAGTATCGTTTTCTCCAAATTCAAGCTCGGAACTATTTGACGCGCTTGGTTCGGTTAAGGAGGTGTCAGAAACATCCATCAATCTTCCATCAATATAGAGATGTAGACCAGCGGTGCCGATTTCTGATCCGTCACGGTCCATAATACAGGTGGCTTGATGCCATTGTCCATCAAACAAACCCATGGCTAAGTTGCCCGTAGAATCATCCCCTCCTCCATCTCCCCCGCTATATGCACAATATACCTGTTCACTACCCCCTGCATCAGCAAGCATTAGGACATACCCAGCTTTATTTGTATCTCCATCAAAATTTTTTCTTACTAAGTATGTCGCCCCAGAACCTTCTATACCCGTTGTCTTGAACCACACCGAAATTGTGTAATCTTCAGCATTGGTAAAATCGAGTTCTTCAGTGGCTGGATCAGCTACCGATACATAGTCCTGATTATTGTCTTGCGCGGTAGAAAGACAGGCGCCTTCGTGACACTGTGAACTTCGCAACCACCCACTATTGCTAATGGTGCCATCAAACGAATGACCTGAAAGATCATGGGCAGTTGAGCCGGATTTTTCATCGAGTTTCCAGTATCCAACGGGAGGATTCCCAGCACCATCAATAATATTTTCATCCTCTTTCGTCGTCGCGCCAAAATCTGCTGCCGCATTCGCATTCATATCAACCAGTACTTCCGAAGCTGAAAGTTCGGCAGCATAGACTTTAACTTCATCGAGTCGACCTTCCATATACGTTGTCCCATCAGTCAGGTTCCTTCCAATGACAAAATTCTGGGCTTGATTATGCATCGCGGTGTACGATCCACTTGATCCACCTGTTGAGTTGAGTATATTACCGTTTCGGTACAACGTTATTCCTGTATTTGAACCTGATCCATCATAAGTTACTACAAGATGCACCCAAGATCCTTGGTCAGCAGTGAGGGCAGTGTCTGAAGTTTGCCGTATATAATTTGAGCCATCATTATCATAAAGGGTAAATACCAGCTTATCACTACTATCTGTCGTAAAGACGTATTCGCGTGATGCAGCAGACCCTTTACCCAATATTGCATGCTGTGTTGCGTCGTCAAAATTTGCCCACACAGAGATACTAAATGGTTGATCACTAGAGGAATTTCCGAATGACAGTGCATCGACATCTGAAACTGTCAAATAATCATCAGTTGTCCCAGCTGTATCAAAATCCAGAGATCCATTAATTTTTCCGCTAACATTCCACGTTGGACAACTCGTATCTCCAGTCGCAGGACAAGTCTGCCCTGATCCGCCTAAATCCCCGTTATATCCATTTATCGAATCGTTTGCTGTATCAGTAGACATTTCATCAAATTTCCAATATCCAACTTGTGAACCAATCGGAGATCCTCCAACTGGGTGTCCTCCATTCATGTCTTCAATAATTTGAGTTGCTGTCCGAGGATAGTTATAAACCCGAACGTCATCAACCGCTCCTTGCCAGTAATTTCCTGAACTTGTTCGGTGTGAACCAAACACGACACGATCAGAGGCAAGGGCACCACTCCACGTACCTAATGCAGTACTGCTTGATTGTTCCACTCCATTAAAAAAGAATCTGACAATATCGTTACTTTTGTCCCATGAGATCGCAACATGAAACCAGTCCGTAGTTGAGGTCGTGACGGTATAGGTTTCGAGTGTAGAAGCTGCTTCGTATTGTAAGGTGATTGAATCGCTCCCTGATCCTTTTTGCAGCGTAACACGATTATTAGTGTCAGCCGCAATATTCCCAATAGCGCGAGTGGTTGCGTCAGTCCAATTCGAGGCGTCTTTTACCCGAGCCCAAGCCATAAATGTGCCTGAGGCTGTATTAAAGTTATTGGCAAATCCGGCCGAATAGAAGTTTGCGTAATCATTACTTCCGTCAAAATCAAGACCGCTGCCAAACTTGCCGCGAACCCAGTCAGATTCTGTCATTGATCCGCCGAGGCTTGCGTTAAACCCATTGCCCGAACGATCATTGGTCGTTGATGTTCCAGTATTTTCATCCACCGGCCAATATCCAATCGGTCCCGGAGTCCAGCTGTATAACGCTTCCACTTCTTGAGAAGTAAGCGCTCGGTTATAGACTCTGACTTCATCCATAAGTCCATCATAATACCCGGATTGCGCTTCAAAATTTCCGAGTCTAAAGTCGCTCGAGCTGTTATACGGAACAATTGATGTTGTTAACGGAAAATCACCCCCGACATACTCTTCACCATTTTTATACAAACGTAAGGTTGCCCCATCATACCTCACCGTAAAATAATTCCATTCAGACAGATTATAGACTCCAGTATTAGTGAGCGCTTCAATTCCTCCTCCTGCAAATCCGTCATCATCAAGCCATACTTCGAGTGTTGTATTGTTTTGGGTATTGAATGAATATGAAATGTCTGCTGAGCCACCTTTAGAGATAATTCCATGATCCAAACCAGTACTGCTTTCTATATTGAGCCAAACACTCATCGTAAAGTTAGCTCCTAAATCCAATTTTGACTGAGTACCATCAGAAATAGCCAGATATTCTGTATCACCTTTTTCAAAATCTCCAGCCGAGCCAAATTTTCCTCCTGCTTGGACAATGGTGTCCGAGGTACTTTCAGTTAAATTATTACCATTTCCTGAAGAATCAACGCGAACAGCATCAGACGCCTCATCCATTTTCCAATACCCGACAAGCCCATTAGAAAGACTTGATTCACGGGTCCCAAACTGTGCTGTAGCCCCCTTTACCGAACCTCGTGCGTTGAAATCAGATCGTATTTCATCCGCAGATCGTTCGTAGGGATATACTTTAACTTCATCAATGAACCCGTGAAAATTACGCCCCGTAGAGTTATTCATGCCTCCAATCGTTAATGGATTTGTAGAAGCCGCCGGGGAACCACTTCCATCACTACTCGTTCCACGCGCAATACCATCAATATAAACCGTAATTTCATCATCTCCATCATCAGTGTATCCATACGCCAGATGCTGCCATTGTCCAAGCTTAATCCCATCAGTCACCGTAAATGAGGCATCGGTCCCAAGATCCAGTTGAAAGAGAACATCTGCATACCCATCTGCACCTTCATTTTCGATTTGGACAACTGTCGCGCCACCATTATGGAGAACTCTCCCCTCATCATTTTCGCCATCAGACAGTACTTTTACCCATGCTTCATATGTCACCCCAGCACTCAGTCCGGTATCTGGATCAATGACAGGGTCGTTATTAATCTGGGTTTCATCATCATTACCATCAAAAAGCAAACACCCTCCAGAGATACACATATCGGCGGGCTGCCAAGTCGCAGACGCCACAAAGGTTCCATCGTTACCATACCCAGTTGCATCACAGGTATCGGCACTACCACCGGAGCAGGTATCATCACTCCCCTCATCAAATTTCCAATACCCTACCGGCCCGGGGCCAATCTCTTCAGAGCCAGTGGAAAAAAACGTTGCCGGATCGTTCTGATTAGCAAATTCCGTATCAATCCATTCAGAACTCTTCATATCCTTGGTCATTTTTAGTTCATCAATAATTCCATCAAATACTGCTCCGAGTTTTGCCCCGACCAAAAAATTTGCCGCACTATTATATACATCTCCTGCTGTACTGCGACAATCATATGTTGTATTCACAATGATGCATTCATTATCTGTGGCTGCATCAAAAGTCATGGTCACCATGTACCACGTAGATAAACTAAGATTTCCAAAAGCGTCATTTCTTTTGATATATGCATCTGTTGTTCCGTCTGAAGAAAATCTAACCTCACCTCGTTGATTACCCGAAAAATTTGTCGTTTCTAACACATAACTATATGTAGACGTCGAATCCCATTTGCCAACTACAGGATTAGTGGAAGCCCCTCCCTCAAGATTAATCCATGCTGATAAGGTAAAATCCTCACCGCTCCCGACATTTAATTCACCCGCACTCGCGTTCGCTAGATCCATATAGTCAGTTTCTGTGGACTCAAAATCAGCTGCAGTTCCAATCTTTCCAGAACCTGTAGAACTTACTCCCCCAGTGCCATGTTCAGTCAAAACCAAACCTGCATCGGTAGAGTCAGTTCGATTTCCTGATGATTCATTCATATGCCATACTGCGCGGTAGTTATCACCCCAAACATCAGCAGAGTTTGTGTCATCAAAAGCAGTTGGATTGCCGTAATACATATAGAGAATGGTATCTTCACTCGCGGACAAGACGGGCAATCGAACCCAGGCGACTAATGTTCCAGAAGCGTATGATTCAATCTCGTGACTCAGCCGTTGACCATGGCTATCCGTAAAAACAATGTCATCACCATCAGATTGAGCATTGGCGGATAAATCTGCGTCAGTCGTCAAAGAAACCAAGACAACAAAATCAGTTAAATCGGTCGAACCAGAAACTTTCGTGTTATCTATAATCAGCTCTTTACGATATGACCACCCATCATTCCACCATCCCGCTTCGGCATTATTATCAAGCGTCAAAAACGCCCCTCCCACCATTAGCAAAGATACAACGACCAGTGCTAACGTATTAAAAACTCTCTTTAGTTTAGGCGTTTGTATTTTTTTCAGTATCATATAATTACGGGCTTCCTTCAGCCGGTCCAAAGTACGCCGCCGAGCCATTATTCATAATATTTTTTATTTGATCTTCCGAGAGTACATAATTATAGAGTCGAACATCGTCGATATTTCCTTTAAAAAATTCTGTAGTACCATCCCAAGATCCAATTCTTAAGGGATTGTCATTGGTAAACACTGAGGTTACCGCACGAACACTATTAGCTCTCAATTCACCATCGACATAAATGTTAATGGCTCTCGTTACATTGTCGTGTGTAGCAACCACATGATGCCAAACCCCGTCAGATATCACATTCCCTGTAGTACTGGTAACATTTGGAGTCGTATCTGTCAGACCAACAGTGAGCCGAAGATCGTCGTCATCTGTATCATCAAATTCTAAACAGAAAGGTGCACAGTATGGTCCGCTCGCATGATGACGACTGATAATGTTAGCAAAAGATTCTTGTGCTCCATCACGCTTGATCCATACTGAAATAGAGAATGTCAGACCATCCCATAGATCATTATTAGCAATATTTACATAGTCGTCTGTCCCATCAAACGCTAAACTCGCATTGAATTTTCCGGTTTCTCCATCCGCCCACATATCACCTGCTGTGCCGCCGCAGGTACCCACGGCATTGCCGGTCGCAGGAGTGATCGTTCCGTTATTGCCGTTACCGCTTGCATCGTTGGCCGTAGCACCGCTGCATTCATCAAACCTCCACCACCCAATAGGTGCTCCTCGATTATAATCGTAGGCAACTTGGGCTTGTGAGAGACCATAGTCAAAGACTTTCATATTATCAATTGCCCCCTCAAACGTATCATTATTTCCATCAGTTGAACCAATATAGGCGGTAGTTGTTCCTTCGAGCGCGAGATTAAATGCGCCCCCACCAACCGCTCGACCGTTCACATAAAATGTAGCCACATCGGTATCAATCGAAACCACAACATGCTGCCATTCATTAAGGGCGAGCACGCTGTCATCTGAACACGCATTATCAACTCCGTTATAAATACAAATTCCTTGAGAAACATCTGCACCACCCGCATCAGTAAGATAGAACGTATACCCATCGTCGACATCTCCTCCGTTATACCGGCTCAAGATTGAACCATAATCCCCTTCTCCCCAACCCGTTGGATAAATCCACGCACTAATGGTCATATCATCAGCAAGGTCAATCACACTGCTTGTCCCGACACTGACATCATCATTGGTGGCATCAAACGTGAGCGCTGTCCCGAGTGATCCAAATTTGTTTGGGCCAAGCACCCATGGATCGGCCGGAAAGTCATTTAATGTTCCGGTGAGCCCATTACCAGATTTGTCATTGGCGGTCGTACCGGTATTTTCGTTGAAGTCCCAATATGCGACCGGTGGGTTACCCGCACCATCCACGATGTTATCTTTTTCGTCAGTAGTGGCACCAAAATCCGCGGCGGCATTGGCATTCATATCCACAAGTACCTCACTGGGGGTTAATTCAGTGGCATATATTTTGAGCTCATCGATTTTTCCGTTAGCATATCCTTCATAACCGCCACCCCGATCCGCTTGCCATGACCCAATTTCTACCACGCTCGTGGTGTTATGCATCGCGGTGTACGAACCCCAAGTACCCTGATCTATATTTTCTTCTAACCTCCCATTGACGTACAAATTCAACCCGGTGGCATCACCACTGCCGTCATAAGTGGCGACAATGTGCACCCATGATCCTTCATATGGCGTCATCGCGTCATTTTTATAGGCATACATCCCGTTACTATTATTAAGATCGTACACATCAAAATCCAAGTTTCCATCTACGTCCATGTATAAAGCCCATTCCCAGTTGGTATCAGTGGTGCTGGATATTTTATTAACAATGTTGAAATACGTTGCATCGTCTATATACACCCAGGCTGAAATACTAAAGGGGTCATCAGTACTGGTATCGCCAAAACTAAACGCATCATTATCAGCTACCTCCAGCGTGTCATCGGTTCCATCAAAATCAAGTGCTCCGTTTACTCTGCCGGTATTTGACCAATCGGGACATGGTACGGTACCGGTCGCTGGGCAAGATTGTCCCGATCCCCCTAAATCTGCGTCAAAACCATTCACCGTATCGTGAACGGTATCGCCATACATCTCGTCAAAATGCCAATTGGCGATTTGAGATCCAATCGGACTACCGCCAATCGGGTGGCCGCCGTTCATATCTTCTATTATTTGTGAAGAAGTTCGAGCGTAGTTATATACCTTAATATCATCAATAATTCCATCAAATGTTCGGCTGGTAGCGGAATAATTACCGAGATACATTGTTTGGGAAGCATCAGTTTCTCTGGTCCCTGCAGGTGTGAATTCCTCAGGAATCGACATTGCAATTCCGTTTATATATAAAATAGGATCATTGCTTGTTGAAGAATTATTGTAAACAACAGCTACATGTTGCCACTCATCCGTTGAGATTGAATTCGTTGGGGTCCTCCAGTATCCATTACTGCTCGAAAAGCCATATTCATATAAAAGCGCATTATCTGTATCATCTAATTCAAAAGCAAACCCATCATTCGCGCCGGTTGAAGATGATTTATCAACAATTCTTCCCCAGCCATTTTCACCGAAACTTCGTGGATTTATCCAAGCAGTTATTGTTCCTCCACCATCAAATATATCATCAATAACAGTGTTGCTTCCTACATTAATCAAATCATCGCTTCCATCAAAATCCAAA
>JAGQKX010000109.1 GCA_020429905.1 candidate division WWE3 bacterium | reverse complement strand
TGCAAAAACAAAAATATTTTTAATCCATTGTGCTGGTCGTAGCGCTTTAATTATTGGAGGCATACTCACTCATTATACTGTGAACCATTAACCTTTTGTTCTACATATTTTTTCAAATTAGCCTTAAATATCTCCCGCGAAAACGACTGAGCATGTGCCATAATTTCATTAGGATCAAATGAAATAGTTGATGATTTCTTAAGCGCTGCTGTTAAGCTTTCTTCAGTCTGTTCATCGAAAAAGACCCCCGTCTTGTTTTCTATCACTGTTTCAGTTGCCCCTCCGGCCCGGAATGCGATGACTGGTTTGCCTGCCGCTTGAGCTTCGAGGGCAGTAATACCGAAATCTTCTTCTTGTGGATAAATGAACCCTTCACAATTTTGAAGATAGCTGACCACATCATCATCAGAGACAAAGCCAAGAAATTCAATCGTTTCTCCCGAAATAGCTTCTAGTCTTTCTCGCTCTGGCCCGCTCCCGATAATTTTTAAATTCCATCCTAATCTATTAAACGCCTTAATAGCGAGATCAACCCGTTTATGCTCTCCAAGCCTCGAGACAATAAGGTAATACGGTTCGTGATCCGTAGGTTTGGTACATTTTTCGAATCGATCAAGTTCGACGAAAGGATAGATATGGTCAGCCGCTCTGCGATAAAACTTTTCAATTCGACGTGCTACATTTTGGCTATTGCCTATTAAATAGTCGATTCGTTGAGCCGCAGCAAAATCGTGTAGTCGAAGCAAAGAAATGATAGGTGGGATCATGACACGACTCAGCGGCCTAAAAAGAAAAAACGTCTTTTTGATGAACCCTTTCACATATTCTGACGGTCCGAATCCTAAACTCACGGGCCAAAGAAACCGAGGCGGTGTGTTAATGTAGGCGAAATGTATGGTTTGCGGTTGAGTAACAATACTCTTAGCAAATCTCGTCGATGATGATATGAGGACATCGAACTCATTAAAATTAAATCCTTCAAAGAAGATCGGATCTAGAAAAAATAATTTCGGATAGACGTGCTCAACATAAAATTTAGATTGTGCTTTACTTGGAATAAGTCGGTCTTTGGGAAATGTTTTGGGTAACACTGATTCATCATACGCGAGGGTAAAAATCGGAGCTTCAGGCCATATCTCGGCCATAGCTTCAACTACTCGTTCTGCGCCACCCCATTGGATAAAATCATCATGTACTAAGGCTATTTTCATATCGTTATTGTACCATTCTCATTGGTTAAGATTACGAAAAAAGTCAGCTCAATTACCAATAATGATACAATTTAACCGATGAATTCTGAAATAAAAGCGCATAAATCTTCAAATAAATTAGACAGTTTATCTATTTTTTTTCCGGCATATAATGAGGCCGAAAATTTGCCCACCACGATTCAGAACGCTTTAGATTCGGCATCCCAGATCACTGAAGATTTCGAGATTTTGGTCATTAATGATGGCAGTTCTGATAATACAAACGAAGTTGTTACAAGGATTTCGGAAAAACATCCACAGGTACACCTTATTAACCATCCCCAGAACATGGGGTATGGTGCAGCTCTGATTACTGGTTTCAAGAATGCCACCAAAGCATGGACTTTTTTTACTGACGGCGATGGTCAATTTGATGTTCGTGAGTTAGCTAACTTTATTGAATTTACTCAAGACTATGACGTGATCATTGGTTATCGAGAAAAACGGAATGATCCATTTGTTCGAATCCTCAATGCCAAAGGGTGGAACCTCCTCAATCGACTTTGTTTTGGCCTCCAAGTTAAAGATATTGACTGTGCATTTAAATTAATTAATACTGACGCAGTCCAAAAAATAATCAACTCAACAACCTCATTCGGAGCCATGATCTCAGCTGAAATTTTGATTAGATTGAAACGACAGGGATACGCATTCAAAGAACTGCCTGTAAAGCATTTTCCCCGCACGGCTGGCTCTCCAACCGGGGCGAAACCGAGTGTTATTCTGCGAGCGTTCAGGGAGATGGCGCGAGTCTACCGCGGTGATTTAGGTCCTAACTGGGCCCAGGGTGTCAATACTTTTGTGCTCATTGGGATACTTAATACCATCACAGACATTGTCCTTTATCTTATTCTGTCCCGTTTTGTGACCGGATTAATTTTCCACCTAACATGGTCTAAAGGCCTTTCATTCAGTATCAGCTTAGTCCAAAGTTTCGTACTCAACCAAGTCATCCGACTTGAACAACAAGCTACATTTATCCATGCTATTCGTTTTATGCTCCTTGGAATCGCCTCACTCTCAATTAATACGTCCGCAATGTATATCGTCTACAATACATTGGGATGGGGAGAGTTTGTTGCCGTGGTGAGTGCCACAACCGTTACATTTATCTGGAATTACCTAGCTACTAAGTATCTACTCACAAAAAACTAATCTTCACGAGACTCCTGTTTGATATCAGACAAAGAGAGTCCATACCTGATCCAAAAAAAGATTCCGACAATACTTATCGAGGCGAATTCAACGAAATGACTTACTAAGGCATAGCCGAGCGCAGGTGTTTCCGAAACGCCAATCAACGCCATCGCCTCGACAACAAAGAATTCGAATGTTCCCACATATCCCGGGGCAGATGGTACGAGAATACCCAAATTTAAAATCCCTTTCAAAAATAATGCCTGTAGCATAGAAATATCAAAGCCAAAGCTGAGCGCTGCTGAATAATAAAATCCTGCTTCAGTAAGCCAAATGAAAAGCGAAGAGAGCAATACTAAAAACAAAGTTTTCGGGTTCCTGAGAAATTCAATACCAGCCGTAAACACATTCAGTAAGTTGTATATAGGTTTACGTAGGGATTCTGGTACGAGCCGTAAAAATAATTCCACTATTTTCATCGTCTGTCGATTGAAGAATATGAGGAATATAAACGCAATGAGGGCGAACGCAAAGATAATGGCAGAAATTAAA
>JAGQKX010000108.1 GCA_020429905.1 candidate division WWE3 bacterium | reverse complement strand
ACAAAAAATAACCCATAGTTGAATTTATGGGTCATTTTTGATATATTCACCCCAAACTTTTTGTACCTTACAGTTGAATATGTTGATCAAAGGAGTGAACCATGAAACGTACGTTTCCCCTTTACCGAATAGCCTATTATCTTGCTTTGGCATTGATGATCTGCTCGACATGGTATTTGTCAACGCACGCGGTGTCCTACCTCGTAGCGGACCTCTACCATGTTCTATACCCAATCATTGGAGGCGCAATGATGAGATTTATCTTGCGCCAGGCAGATATGATGCACAAACCGGAGGTAGATTTCCATACATCCTTGTATGTCGTTGCTGGCATGCTATTGGGTGTATTGGTCTTCTTACCATACCGATTTGTTTCACCTGCCAATTCTTTGGTTGTGTTCTACATCTTATACGCGGTAGGAGGTTTTTTGCCGTTCGTAAAGATACAACCCTTTAAGAACGGATAAGGATGACTAACTATGAAACTCATCAGGAAGTTATTCTGGCCGTTCACACTCTTTCTTTTGCTGTTTTCCGTTACTGCTTGCAGCGGCGGCGAACCTCAAAGCCCTGACCAAATTGCTTCTGTCCCGTTTGGTGAACCCGATTTCCCGAACTATTCTGGAAGTTGGGTGATCGATACAGCCGATGTTATTGATCCCTCAACCGAACAGGAGGTAGATGCAATTCTCCAACAAACGCACGACGAAGGGTATGCAAATACAGCGATCGTTGTGATGCGTGGTGTAAATGAACCAATCAATTACATCACTCAGTTGGGCCGCCATCTTCAACTTGGCGAAACAGAAGGGCCTCGACGAGATAATGGTCTCATCTATCTCGTTGTTGTGGACAAACCACAAGATGAAAGAGTTTTTTTCTCCATCGGTACCGGTTTACCCGAACTATCAAACCTGGATGCTTTCGACGTCAAAGACTATGCCCATCAGTGGGCTAACGAAGGCGATTGGAATGAAACAGTTCGACAAATCGCAACGCGCTCAGATCAGTATTTGCGCGAAGTCTATGGAGACCTTGATGTCAGTGCCGATGAAGTTGGCACTGTTGGTGATACCGCTGAGGGTGAAGATGAAATAACTCTTACCCCTGAACAACAACGAGTGGTGTTCTGGGTTGTGGTCGGTATCGTAGTCATTTGGCTCGCCATTTTTGTCATTCTATTGGCTATAGGTGAAACGGATGCAGCATTCGAATGGTTAATGTTGCTTGTCCGAATCGCACTTATGTTTTTAGCTGGCGGAGGTGGTGGTAAAAAAGGTTCCGGATCCTTCGGAGGAAGGTCCGGTTAATTCAGTACAACAAGGAGTACTAATCATGAATCGCAATACAGTGTTAGGAATCGTCGGTGGATCTCTTCTCCTCATTTTTTTGTGTGTCGCCTGTGGTGCCGTGGGTGGCGTCAGCGCTTACAATAATTTGATTGACCGGCAAGAAGTTCACGCCCAGGCAGAAGGTGATTTTGATGCCACGGTTGATACCATGACTCCCCTGATTCAAGGGGTCTTAAGTGTTATGGATGATACCTTTGCGGCCGAAACTGGTTTACAGACAGAAGTTGCAGCACTTCGAACTCTCGGCCAGGATTATGAAACGGCCGTTTCGGAAGGTAATCCCGACGAAATCATCGCCGCCGCGAATGGGTTTAATTTGGCCTTTAACGCCGTCGCTGAGGCCACACCTACGACAGATTTTGGTGAGTTAGGGATCGCGACGCAACGTCAAATCGAGGTTGCCTTCAATCAGATGAAGACGGCCTTACAGGACGTCAACGAAACCGGCCGCCGGTATAACACATATCGCCGACGGCTCATCATGCCGGTCATTGTTGGCGGAATCGGGGGCTTCCCTGAACGCTATGAAGAATATCAGGGGGTTAACAACCTCCCGACCTCATTTGATCAATTTCAAGATCGATAAAACGATCTCGTTCATTCAACTGTAAGGTTGCCAAGGGCTGGAGAAATTCGAATTTCTTCCGGCCCTTGGTTATCCTTTCAAAACACATTTCATAAAAATAAATTCTCTCCTGTATAATTCTCGTATGCAGGCAAGTATTACCACTACTCATCTCGAATTACATGTCCCCGACTTTGAACCCATAAAGGAATATTACGGTAAGCTCGGGTTTGAAATCGTCTGGGAACGAGAGCCTGAAGAATTCAAAGGCTATTTAATCATGAAACTTGACGAGAATACGCTTTGCTTCTGGTCCGGTAATGAATATGTCTATGAACAACCCTATTTCAAAAATTTCGCGCGCGATACCAAACGCGGATACGGTGTAGAAGTAATTCTGATGGTCGAGGATATTGAAGAATTAATCACTCAACCCTGGGGCCTTAAGGATTTCCGCGTAGAAGATCCATTTGGCTATTACCTTCGTATCACCAGTAAACACAACGTCCTCGATGACGATTATGCCGTACAGTAACCCTTGAAGCGTATAATACAGCCAAATTCACTGACGGGAGGTACATTCCCATGGAAGAGATCGTCAATGCTTTACTTAATACCCCACACGGAGGTTATGTCTTAGCTCAAGTTGACCCGTTGGATAACCCAATCCACGGATTGTTCAACGCGTTAAGTTGCATCGCACTACAAGATTAAATATTCTGCAAATTCAAATCCAGCAAACGACTCCCCCGACCGCTACCGAACCGATATAACAAAACTATAAACAATTGTTGTAAAGAAACATAGACTATAACTGTATTCAACTACTTCGTAAAAATCAATTTAATCAAACAATACATAATGATCAATATGCCTTTATAAAGGATTTAAAAAGTATTTTCGAGTACAATATTGTATCAAAAAATAATATTAGTACCCATCCAAAAGACATAATAGTAAAAAAAATTAAGCAATATTGACCGTTTTTGTCCGAAAAGTAAAAACCGTACCTTTCGATTATTATGGGTCAATCTGAAAAATTGCTCCAAAATTTC
>JAGQKX010000107.1 GCA_020429905.1 candidate division WWE3 bacterium | reverse complement strand
AGATCCCGCAGGCATTCCAGAAATTTCTTCGGACGCCTTCGGCGCTTTTGTAATATCTCCAAGCTGTGCGTGATGATTGCCGGGTGCGGAATTAAATGTGTCGATGTAGTAATTGACTGCCTCCTCTGCGTTGTTTTGGGCCAACCAAATACATGTGATGAGTCTACTCATGGTGTCCATATTAACATACAGAGCGCAAAGGGTGATCAGTTAAAAATAGCTTCTGGTGGTTTAAAAGTTTGGAAAAACAATTTACCTTACTCCACTAACCGATTTATTAGATTTGATACAATCTTCACATGAAGTACGAATGGCGAAAAGACGAAAAGGATCTATACCTCCCCAAAAATAAACCGGTATTTATTACTGTTCCTGAATTCGGTTTCATCACGATTAAAGGGGCGGGAAATCCAAATAAACCAGCGTTCGCAGGATATATTCAAGCACTGTACCCCATCGCTTACGGTATTAAAATGGGATTAAAGAAAGGAACCGATCAACCAAAAGGATATGCTGATTTTACGGTATATCCATTAGAAGGTATCTGGGATGTATCGGAACAAGCTAAAAAGTCACCAAGCGCAAAACTTAATAAAGATGAACTAATCTTCACCTTGATGATCCGTCAACCTGACTTTGTAACAAAAGCGTATTTCGAGGATATACATCAGCAAGTAGTCGAAAAAAAGGGGGCGGAAAATCCTCACATCGCAGAGGTTAGATTCGAAAATATCGTTGATGGCCCATCTGTGCAAATGCTTCATCTCGGCCCATATGATGAAGAACCAGCGAGTTTTGCCATTATGGAAAAGTTTGCCCAAGAACAAGGGCTACAACGTATATCAAAAATCCATCGCGAAATTTATCTATCTGATTTTAGAAAAGTACCTCCAGAGAGACTGAAAACGGTACTGCGTTTTGCCGTTAAAACTAAGTGATTTTCATTCTGCTGATTTGAAAATTTGTAATTAGCTCCGCGGGGTGGTCGGTCGCAAGCTAGATATCAAGCATGTAAATCGGTAAATGTTTTTCTTACTATTTGTTTTAATGTTACTTTGCCCTTGGTTGTTTTGTAATATCGCTCTCTCCTCATTGCATCTCCTTTTGACAAATGTCCCTCAAAGTAAATCAACTTCACCGGTAATCGTTTTGCTGTTGATATGTTTTTGCCTTGTGTGTGCTCTGCCAATCTTCGTTTTAGGTTACTCGTAAAACCGATATACAACTTATCGTCTTTAAGTGAATATAAAACGTATGTGTAATAAAACATGCTGTATGGGCCGTATACCATTCTCTGCGTTCAGGTATACGACATGAACCACAAAGTCACTTTATTCAATTTTTGCACCTGAAGTTAATTAAAAGTTGGTTTACCATGAACCCGAACGTATGTAAGTGGTTCATGGCTCCGCGGGGTGGACTCGAACCACCAACCTAACGATTAACAGTCGTTTGCTCTGCCATTGAGCTACCGCGGAATAATAGTAGTTGGCTGACTGGAATTGTAAGGTATTCGGTGCTGTATTGCAAGATTAGCCGAAAGTAAGTACCCTGAGACCCAAACATCCCCTATTCATCATGCTGTGTATAAAAACAACCCGGAGAAACATACTCGTTATTCGGGTGGATTGTAGTACCTCCCTTAAATGATTCCCAATCAGAAATGAGTTTGTTTACTTTGGCTTTATACGTCGCTGCTAACGATGGATCAAACACCTCAAACGGACAAACCGTGTAGGCAGATTGCGTGGCATTATCCCATTTTCTAATCATAAGTTCTGTTCTACTTAAAGTTGCACTATATTCCCCCGCTACACCCAATTGTTTACCCGCAGAAACCGTTTGCCCTACGGAGACCTTGACACTATTCACGTGGTCATACCAAACTTGCCAGCTCGAATTGGCGTTGGGCTGAATCAAAATCTCATAGTCATTCGCGTTGTCATTCTTGGCGATTGATTGAACAATCCCATCAGCCACGACATAGACAGGGGCATTTTTCTTAACATGGTATTCAAATGTCCAAAGATATTTGGGGCCATTCGAGCCATTTACTAAGACGCCATATTCATAAAATAACTGATTTTCACTAGCCTCAAATTTAAATGCACCTGCGTATCCATTGCTATACGGAGCAAAATCAACCATAAGATTTTTTAACACGGGCGCGACATCGGCAGGTGTCGGGGTTGGGGTGGGCGGAATGGGTGTGGGTGTGACTGTAGGCTCAGGTCGAGGTGTGGCTGTCGGAACAACTGGAACAGGGGTGGCAGTGGGAGAATAAGTTTCTGCAGGAGCGGTTGGTGTTGGTTCTTCGCTGGACTCCTCTTCTATTGGGGTTGACTGCTCAGCCGCTGGTGACGGCGATGCTTCAGCGGTCGGTCCGGAGGTAGAAGTTTCACTGGTCTGGTCAACAGTTTCATCAGCGTAATTATGTTTTGTTCTTACCACATACACCGTCGTTCCGAGCACCAACATCGCTACCACAGCGAGAAGTATTCCTATCTCAAGCGGAGCAAAACCATTTTTTCGTACCATCGTACTACTACTGTACCACTTTTTCCGGGCCGAACCCAAAACCCCACCATTGACACTATAGGTCTATTTTGGTATAATTACCCTGCACATATACAAAGTAATACGCGCCGCCCATTATCGACTCTGACGTTGAAAATGTTTACCTGAATCTATAAAAAGAAGGAGGTGAAAAAACGTGGCCAACACATGCCCATGCGGGCGCCGTGGGATCGACCCATCAGTCTTCCGGACGATCATGGATCCAATTCGGCCAGACTTGTTCTGGTACGAGTGGGATGCTGAATGTCCGAACGGCTGTGGCGATGAGCCTACCATCGAGCTTACCAACGCTCAGACAGACGAAACACGCGTGTTTAGTCTGAACGAAGCGTGGGAGCTGTTTGGTGGCCAAGCCAACCAAGTCGGTCTCATGCAGATCCCGGGCCTTGCCAGAGGGTAAAACCTCTGGGGCGCGTATTACAATGTGTGCTTCTCTTAAAAACAGGGCGCTCTGCAAAGAGCGCCTTTTCTTTTTTCTTCTTCGTGTCGTCCCCTTTGCTGCCCGTTTATTTACGGTATACT
>JAGQKX010000106.1 GCA_020429905.1 candidate division WWE3 bacterium | reverse complement strand
GTCAGAGCCAAAACTTGGGTCAGACGGTACAGTGCCGTAAAAACGACCATCAGAATGTAGAACATGGCCAGAAAAATGGCAACGTAACGAATGACTTTATCCCAATTGATGTACAACATGACGTACTCCTTCATGTGCGGATGTTGAAGGGGTTCTTTCGTTCCCCTTCATGCATCCTGAATTAGCGCTTACGCGCCGACCGGTGCCAGTTGGGCGACCCATGTGGGGAGGGTTGCCTTGGGCAGAGCCTGAGGTTTATCGAGTTGAGCCAGTTCGGCCAACCAATCAGCATCAGCTAGATCGGTTTCCACACCCTCGAAGAGATTAAACTCTTCTTCTACATGGCTGTCATCACTCCCGACAATGATTGCCAAAGTCGGGTAGAGATCGGTCTCACAGGCCTGGCCACCGAGTTCCGCGTATAAGTCTTGGATTTTGGCGAATGCTTCATTGTTGATACAGATGAAGTAGATAACACCATTTTCTTCGACCTTTACAACGTCGGCCTCTTGTGCCTTCAACGCATCTACTGCTTCACGAATGCCATCTTTATCTATTTGTTTCATCGGTTCACTCCTTTGAACTACTAAACGAACAACAATAAGACTACAAAAACCACATTTCTGTGGGCACCTGACAACCTCGTCAGGATTTTCCATTCACTGGGTCAACAGTGATCTGGTTGTGAAAAATTCCGATACGCCGGACGGCGGTACCTGAACCGTACCTACACCCTAAAGTGTGGACCGTCAGGTTCAGAATAAATCGACTGTGCCTCATACACAGTTTCAGTGTGTTTTCTAGTACGTCTCTAGAAACACAAAGCACTTGGTTCAAAATCGACCGAATCAAGTGTCTGCACAATCTGCAGAAGATATCCCTCTGTTTACGAGTTTGCTCTGGGGTGGTATCGGCATACCAACGCTCATAAACATATTTTGCTAAATTGTTTTATCGCAGCTGAGCAAGCTGACCCAATGGCTCCCAAAAAATTGGGGGTTGGGGTGACAAAAAATCAAGCAAGCTGACCTAAAATAGGTCGTTTCGAAATTAAGAATTTCGAAAAAATGAGGAATCAAGTTGCTGTTTGAGCAGCGACTATTGAGGGGAGATGAACAGACACGTATCTGCTCATACCCCCTCAATAAAGAAGTTCCGATTTTTTGCGTAGTATCGGGTTTTTAAGGTTCACTTTAATAAGCAGTCAAAACAAGGTTTTGGGCTACTTAGTGGGTAATTATACACGAAAATGAAAAGAAAATCAACCCTATAGGGTATCTGTTTTGAGGTGCTGATCTATTAGTTTATGCGGTAGGATTGACCAAAAAAGACTCCCGAAGCCGGGAGTCTTTGGGTAAGGTTTGTACATGGTACATTCCTCCTTGGATTCAATATATCATGTCCCTGAATATATTGAAAATACATTTGATTGTTGTTAGTCCGTGATCCGAAAACCAAAATCATATTTTTTGAACTTCGGATCCCGGACTATATGCCGCTGATCGGCATTCCGGGATTTAGTGATCAGGCATCTTTCTTTTTCGCGGTCACCTTGACCTGTTTAGGCCGAATTTCTTCTGCCTTTGGCAAGGTAAGGGTTAGTTTACCGTCAGAAAATTCGGCAGATGCGTCTTCACCGATAACTTCGCAAGGAAGGGCAACCGTTCTGGCAACTTGGCCATATCGGCGTTCTCGTCGAAGATAATTTTTCTTTTTGTCTTCTTCGGTAACTTCTTCCTTACGCTCGGCTTTGATGGTTACTTGATCGGCCGTGACGGTAATGTCAGTATTGTCAGGATCAAATCCTGGTAAGTCAGCTTCTATATAGACATTATTGTCATCTTCACTTACGTCTACAGCTAGACCAAAACTGTATTCTTCGTCCATATCCCAGTCAGTAGGGATGAGGCCTGTTCCCATCATTTGTCGGATTTCACGAAATGGATCCCATCTTACTATGTGCGACATAATTTTCACCTCCTTTGGTATTGTTATTTATGTGTAAAAAAGCTAAATCGCTAAAGAATTTTGGATAAATGGAGCACTGTCAATTAAGTCCTCCGAGTGATAGTATAACAACGATCGACAATTTGTGTCAAGCGTTTTGATCTAGATTTTGCCTTTATCTGCCCCTTGCGCGTGATTTAGCAGATGTGTTATATAGGTGATAGTATGGATTTAACAGAGAGAAAAGTCAGACTGATCAAAGCAATCATTCAAGAGTACACCAGTAATGCGAGTGCTGTCGGTTCTCAAACCTTAGCACAAAATTACGAGTTAAGTGTCTCTCCCGCCACCCTTCGAAACGAAATGTCCGATCTTGTTGAAATGGGATATCTGGTCAAAGAACATGTCTCGGCTGGGCGCGTTCCCGGTCCGATGGCTTTCCGTTTGTATGTTCACGAGTTAATGGACGAACAAGAAATACCGGTTGTGTCAGAAGTTACGATCAAGCAACGCCTATGGGAAGAACGTCACGAAGTAGATCGGTTGTTACGTCAATTGGTGCGCGTTCTCGCTGAGGAGTCAAAGAATTTATCCTTTGTCGTCACGCACGATGGAACGGTGTATCACGCAGGAGCAGTTCACGTCCTTCGTCACCCAGAATTTTATAACATTGATCTTACTCGGACAGTCCTTCACTTGTTAGACCAAACTGAGGTGTTAGCCTCGATTTTTGATAATGCATCATCGCAGCAAGAAATTGGTGTGCTCCTCGGAGAGGAGATTGGCATCTCTGGCCTCGATCAGTGTGGTTTGATTTATGCGCAATTTACGCTTCCGCACGGTGGCTATGCTCGAATGGGTGTGCTCGGACCGCTGCGACTAAACTACGCCCGTATCATGCCATTGGTGCGGTATTTCAAACAGATTTTGGATGAAATGTCTCGAGTTTGGTAATTTTTTTGCAGGAGTTCCTGGTACTAACGGGACACCTCGGTACTTTTTATGTCAGATGAAACGATTTCACCAGAAGAACAGACTGATGAATCAGAAACAACTCAGCAGAATCAAGACGTGGAAGCTCAGCTCAAACGAGCGTTAGCGGATTATCAAAACTTACAGAAACGTTTTGAAAAAGAAAAGCAGGACGTAGTCCGGTATGCAAACGAGAATTTGTTGCTTAACATGCTG
>JAGQKX010000105.1 GCA_020429905.1 candidate division WWE3 bacterium | reverse complement strand
AAATATTTAAATTATTTTGACATCCATATAAATATGCATTCTTTTACTGTTTCAGAAGTAAAGTCATTTATCTTGTGGTTCGGGTTAGCTATGTTTTGGATCCTCTTCTTTAAAAATTCAAGCGAACTACGAAAATCTTTTAAACCGAGCTGGAAATATCTAGTACTGTCGGTGGTGATTTGTTTTTTGGCCATTATCAGTATGGGTAAAATTAGTGAGTTTATCTATTTCCAATTTTAATGATGAAACAGCCACTTAACGCCAAACAATTTAGTGTCCTCTTTTTGCTCGGCCTTGCGGGACTATTTTTTTGTTTTGCAGCATTTAATTACGTTGTTGATCCACTACAAAATTACCGAGAAACAACCTGGTTTCAACCATTGTATTCAAAAGAGAAACGGTACCAGTATCCAGGCTTCGCTAAAAATAAAACATACGATACGGTTGTGATTGGAACGTCAATGTCAGAGAACTATTTAGCCTCTGACGTCGATTCGATTTTTCACGGCCAGACGCTGAACCTGGCCATGTCAGGAGCTTCAGCTAAGGAGGAATATCTCTTAGCATCCCTCGCCATAAATACCCGTCAGGTTAAACGTGTTATTTGGGGGATGTATTACACAGCCTTTACGTTTGATCACAATAAAGTCAGCGGGAGTCGTATGGGTTCATTCCCAGACTATCTCTATGATACTGACCTGATCAACGACTACCCGTATCTACTCAGCATGGACACCGTTAATCTTTCCATAAAGACAATTAAAGATCACCAAGTGCCTGATTTTGAGACCTTTTATTCTTGGTATACAGACTATAAATATGGTCTTAGTGTCATGCGGCAAAAATGGAATAGCCGCTCACCTAATACGTATACGCGCAAAAACACCGAAAAGGAGAAAATAAATATCGAGGAAAATATTGATAAATACATCGTTGAGCTGGTGCGAAAACATCCTGAAATTGATTTTTATTTTGTCCACCCTCCACAGTCAATTCTTTATCATGTAAATGTGTATGATCAGGACCCTGAGGTGTTTTTGAATAGTATGTACCTAAAAAAATATTTATTCGAGCAATTAGAAAAGTATCCACAGGTCAAAATATTCGATTTTCAAAGCGAGTCCAGTATTACCCACAATTATTCTTTGTATAAAGATTTGGCACATTATAATGTTTCTATTAATAAGTTTATTCTCGAACAACTTAAAACTTCACAATACCTCGTGACAAAAGACAATCTTGATTATTACGTGTCAGAACCACTTCGACAATTACAAGAAATTGACCCAGATACCTACACGTTTTAGTACCCCCACCAATTGACCCATAGTGTATTTTGTGCTATAATTCGCCAAATCTCTTAACAGAGCTTTTTGCACACACACAATTTTATAAGGTTATTCGACACCGCGCGCAACGCGCAAAGGGGTAAGACGCAATGTCTATTACACAAACATCGCTATTGATTATCAAAGCGTACCAAGATGTAGAACATCTTACAGGGTTTCAGTTTACTGGATTCGACTTACAGAGCACTTCTGTTCAACTCGTTGAAGGAAAACAACTCATCACGAAGGAATACAACGTAGCAATCGGTGGAATTGGAACAGTTCAAAGTTTCATCTCTTACCTTGAGAAAGATGGCGTGATCGTCGGATTAGACTCCATTATTCTCATTGTTAAAGATGATAAACCTCTTGTTTTTAACTTCAAGCATGGTTTATTTCACCAAGATTTTAATTTGCATCAAAGTATCCTATTCGCCCGGACCGTTGCGGTTACCGAAATCGCAATGAGTGATCCAGTCTGGATCAACCGCCTAGACCTTGATACATTTCGGATTCATTATCCGTATGTTGATGGACAAACAACCGAGAAACGGCGCTTTTGCGTCGAATTCAGGACATTTGGTGATCTACCGAATGTAAAAGTTGTGCTCTTCCGATCTGTTCCCGTTTTCGAAGGTGAAAGTATTATTTTTGAATAACCTATAAATTTAATTGTGTGCAAAAGCTCAGCCGCTGGTCTATGACCGGCGGTTTTTTTGTCATCCTATAACAAACCTCGCTTTGGTATAATTCCTTTACAAAACGCACTTTTATAATCTTCCCTGTCTAAAAGGGGAGTGAATGTTATTTTCAAAAAATAGTGTTCATTCCCTTTTTAGCACGCCCGCTTCGAGTCGGGCAGGGATTTTTTGAACGTTTCAACCAATGTTACGTTCGTAAAACGGACACGATAGTCAATTTGAATTACGGAAGAAGTTTTTAGTACCGAAGGAGTGAACCATGAAAAGCATGATAGGCTATGATGGATTTGACTGGCGACCAGATTTGGAGGTCCAGTCAGGCAATAACTATGGTGATGGCATCATCACTGGTGCAAGCGCCATCGTCGTGAACACATCACGAAAAGAATGGAGTATTTTTGATCTGTGGACCCCGATTAAGTCTTATCGGGATGAACACTTGTGGGTGCCAGTTGCAGAAAGGCTCGGGCGTGGGCATCTTATTAGACTGATCGATTCATGCATACGGTTAGGAATCTATCCTGACCCGAAACAAATCGGGACCAACCTAAGCCCAATTGAGCATCCAGATAAATTCTGGAAGTATTTTTTGGAATGGGCAGTTGAACTACATCGGCAAGCCTTACTCCTTAATGCTAAGGATTTGATCAAAGGAAAATATAGCCGGGTTTATATGAGAATGCTCGTAACGGGACTCCAATCCGGTGTCGGACCGCCATCTGTAGACAATCCTCGACCAGGATCGGTACAATTAATTTTGCAACCGTTAGGTGAATACGCCGCTCCCAATGCCATTGTTCTTCCATCAGATACCCTCACAGTAGGAGACCCTATGGCTAGGGTAAAGATGACCGCCAACTATCCCACGTACATTCAGATGAAGCATGCTGCCCACGAACGAGCAGCAACGCTTTGGGGTCTTGAGGTTGATGACTCCTTTAGCGTGAAACTTGGTTCGGGTGGTCAGCTTCTCGTGGGAGAAGCTTCGACTTCAACGCTTGGTGGTGTTTGGATGCTAGGCGGAGAACCCACCGTATTGGTCCCGGATCATGCCGTCAACAATACGTTGGTTGGTAGGACCGCTGGTTGGATCTTAAAAATCGCGGAAGAGGAACTGGGTCTGAAAGC
>JAGQKX010000104.1 GCA_020429905.1 candidate division WWE3 bacterium | reverse complement strand
TCATGATATTGGGTAACCACTTGATTATGATCTCCTTGGTAAATATTTCCTTCGAACCCATCCACCGTAATACCTTCTTTATTTTTGAGACTTTTCGTAGCTTCTTGGGTACCAACAACAGCAGGAATACCTAATTCCCGAGAGACAATTGCGGCATGAGAGGTTCTTCCACCCTCGTCTGTTACAATCGCGACAGCTCTTCTCATTGCCGGAACAAAATCAGGAGTCGTCATCTCTGTAACCAAAATATCCCCCTCGATTACTTTGTTAATTTCATTTGCTGAATGAATTACCTTTACTGGTCCATAAGAAACCCCTGGACTCGCTGCAATTCCGTTCAACAACACATCCAGATCTAATTCAACTTGTTGCAGCGTTTCTGGAGGTGTCGGTACAGCATGAACCCCATCACTTTCATCCATTTCAACCGTTGTCACTGGTCGTGTCTGAACGAGGTAAAATTTTCCTCCTTGGTACGCCCATTCAATGTCCTGCGGAAAATCATAATGATCTTCTACACTCTTACCGATTTTTGCTAATTCAATAATTTGTTTTTCTGTTAGTTTTTGTTCATTCTGATATTTCTTAGATACAGGTACTGAGGCTACTTGCTCTTCCTTGGATGAAGCTGTATAGCCTAACATTGTGGTTTGTTTAACGGTATGCTGAGAAACGATCGACCAGTCGGCTTTACTGACCAAATATTGGTCTGGAGTCGTCTGTCCACTCACCAACGCGTCACCAAGACCATAAATAGCTTCAATCGCTATTTTCCCGAGATCATTGGTCAGTGGATCCACCGTGAACATCACCCCACTAATTTCTGATTGCACCATCATTTGAGCCGGAACAGCGATACTCACTTGAAAATGATCAAAACCTTTTTCTTCCCGATAAAATATAGCCCGCGGTTCAAAAAGCGAGGCCCAAGCCATTTTAATAGACTGAATCACATCATCAATACCTCGAACATCAAGATACGTTTCTTGCTGTCCAGCAAAAGAAGCTCCCGGCAAATCTTCCGCCGTCGCCGACGAACGCACCGCAACGAAAGCATCATCACCTTTAGATAGTTTCTTATATGCTTTACCAATCTCGGTTTCGATCTGTTTTGGCATCTCTGAGGCAACTATTTTTTTCTTAATCTCTTCGGCACGCTTCTGAAGAAGTTTGCTGTCTTCGCGATCGAGGTTCGTTAGTTTTTCTTTAATGAAATCTTGCAGCCCGGCTTCAGTTAAAAAAGTCTGAAATGCTGATGAAGTTACCGTAAATCCCGGGGGTACAGGAAGTCCTGTTTGGGTCATCTCACCCAAATTAGCTCCCTTACCACCAACCATGTTGATGTCCTTTTTGCTTGTATCTTTAAAATCTTTAATATAGTCTGTATTTTTTGACATGGGCAGTTAATAGTGTCCTGTGATATATCTAGATTAACGCACTTAAATTGGTTATGTCAACCACAGGGTACTGTTGTAACCGTGAGCTTGTAATTTCGATTATTTCCTTTAATTTGGCCTCAGATTCAGCTTCAAACCGTACAGTAATATAAGGACTGGTATTGCTGGCCCTCACCAAAGCCCACGCCCGCTCACCAAATTTTGCCCGTACTCCGTCAATTGTGATGACCTCCCAATTGTGTTCAAAACTTTTCCTTACACCATTTACCACAACAAATTTCTGATCATCTGGAACAGGAAGCCGAATTTCTTCTGTGGAAAAAGTCTCTGCGACATCTTTATAAAAATGCGAAAAAGGTTCGTGTGTTTGGGAAAGAAGTTCTAACACTCTCAACCCAGCAAACAAACCATCGTCAAAACCGTAATAATTATCACGAATATATGTGTGACTGGACACCTCGCCACCAATCAAAATTTTCTGATCTTCAGTCATGGCGTGTCTAAAATATGGGTGTCCGGTCCGAATCATCACAGGTTCTCCACCCGCTTTCTGAATCTCCTCGGCTAATACATAACTCGATTTAACATCAAAAATAACTTTGGATCCGGGAAATCTCCTAATAACATCTTTGGCCAACGGAATCAGCACTAAATCATTAGCATACATTTTTCCATTCTCGTCAATAATGCCAAACCGATCTCCATCCGTATCAAATCCAATAGCTAGATCTGCTTTTTCTTGACCAACGCGCATAATTGAGTCGGACATATTAATTTTTTGTTCTGGATCAGCCGTATGATACGGGAAGTCACCATGTAAGACACAATGTTGTTGGATGACATCTACCCCCAAAGATTCATACAGGCGTGGAGCAAATTCAGATGCCGCCCCATTACCGCAATCGATTACAACCTTTAGTTTTCTTTGAATATTGATCCTCTTTGAAATATCGTTAGCATACATATCAAATATTTCCATGTAATCAATATCACCATTTCCTTGAATAAAATCATTCTGCTCAATAATGCGGCGAATCTCTTGCAGAGCATCGTTATAGATTGGATGACAATTCGGTCCGTCAAAACGGAAACCATTGTATTCTTTGGGGTTATGAGAGGCGGTAATAATACAACCTGCATCAAATTGATGCTTGATAACGGCATAATGCACAAGAGGAGTAATGGCCAACCCAATATCCGTAACCTTGCACCCTGTAGACATAACACCTTGAATAAAGTAGTCGTTTAGCTGTGGAGATGAATAGCGATTATCGTGCCCCACAACTACTCGATTACCATCAAATTGATGTTGGATATACGTCCCAAATCCTTTTCCAATGAGAAGAGCATCTTGAGGCTCTAGATCAACACCTATGAGTCCACGAATATCATATGCCCGAAATATTTTTTCATTCACACAACGAGTATACTAAAATAACTGCTTGGCTAAAAGAACTGTCTAAGATTGTAATTAAAAGAAATGCTTACTTATCTTTATTTATGAGGTCGGGACGGTATTTTTGGGTAATTTCTACTGCGGCATCATTTCGCCATTTTTCCACTTCTTCATGGTTTCCAGAGAGTAATACTTCTGGTACAGCCCGACCTTCATATTCTTCGGGTCGAGTATACACTGGATACTTCAAAATCCCGCTTTTAGAATATGAAAAAGACTCATCTTCGATTGAAGATTTATTACCAACGACTCCCGTTACTAGGCGTGAAACGGAATCAACAAGTACCATTGCAGGGATTTATCCACTAGTCAAAAT
>JAGQKX010000103.1 GCA_020429905.1 candidate division WWE3 bacterium | reverse complement strand
GGTTCGCCGTCAGGCGTATTCGAGGATTAGAATTGGTATCTCAGGTGAGAAGCGATCACTTGAGGCCCTCGTACTTTGTACGAGCATCCATTTGGATGAAAAATCCACTCCCGAAGTTGGGGTTGGTCTCACAGTAATGTGAGTGTCGTTACCCTTGTAGTAGGAGGAACCCATGAGTTCAGTAACCGCAGTAAATGTCCATGAAGTAACTATTCGGTTGGGTGATACTGAAGTAAAAGGATACTATTTTGCCGATGAAGGCATCGTGAGAATCTTTAACTCAGAAACTGTCATTTCAACTGATACGGTTACGGTTTTGACCACAGAAGGAGAAGAATCCTTTCCAATCCTTCACCTTACCTTAAAGGTGGTCAAACCAACCATTATCGAAGAGGTAACAGCATGAGCGAAAAACCAATAACTGACGGTATCTTAATCACTTTTGGCTCGTTTGAACTTCTGGAAAAAATTCAAGCACTTTGTCTGAGCATAGACGTGGCGCTTGATAATCCAGATGTCATCTTGTTGGCCGGGATTTTCCCTAAAGACTTGATGACTATTGTTCGATCGGTCAAGGCCTACCACGCTATGCATGAGGTGGAAGGTCCGATTGTGATTTTGACGTTTGATCACCCCTCCTATCCGGATCGGGATGACCAACGTCGGCAAGTGAAAACGCTCAAATTGTTGCTCGAAGAAGAAGGATATACCAATATTCAAATCGTCGAGCAATAAATAAGGAGTGCCTGATGGCAACTACACCCAGAAAAAAGCCAATTGTTATCTATGATGGCTCCCAGTCTTGGGAATCTGTCATGCTCGCACTGGCGCACAAACCTGGTGTCAGTAGTATCGACGCCATCACCCTAGCCGCTGGATTCCGAGAAGTAGATCACATGACCATCATTCGGTCTGTGAGACTCTATCGGGAAAAAAATCCTAACGCTGAGGTCATTATTTTAGTTTTTGCTGAAAACCGATGGTACGATTCGGTACAGCATCAAATGGTTGACGTTTTGTTGCTTGAGCAACGGTTAGCTCAACAAGGCTTCAAAGCGAAAATCATTGAAGTATCGCCTGAAGTCATCTGACTAAAGGCATTGGAGTAAAGATCATGGTCGTTAAAGTTGTCGTATCCACAACCCCACATGAAGTGGTCCGTGCCATGAGACAGATCGAAGGCATTGTTCCTTTCAACCCAACCATTGTGATTCCAGATTTGAGAAACAAGATCAGACCTGTCTATCTTGTCAGCGCGATGCATCAAGTCGTGCGACAGATCAAATCTGGCGGAATTGATGACGTTGAAATCGTTTTGGCCTGCCAAATCGAGGAATTCGCTCTAAATCTGTATCGTGACGCATTGCTGAACGCAGGGCTACATGCATCAGCACTGGTGCTGCCTGCACAATACCCTTGGCCGTTAATTCCATTCCGGCTGCTTATTGACGCCGGTGGTCATTCGTTGGTTATGGCAGCAAGCAAGGTCCTCCATGAACGTGTCACCCATGATTGGTGGCCCTACCCGGAAGATCTTGAGTTGTTGTAAGGAGAAAATAGCATGCTCGTCTTCGTGACCATCAAAAAACGTAGTTACGTAAATCCATTGGGTCAATTTCCATTGGAATGTGCCGACGAATCTGAAGCCGCCATCGAGGCTGCCATGAATCCCCTTGAAACCGCCGAATTTGGTGGATGGGTGTATCCGGTGCTTGAACGGCATGCCGGTGAAAAATTGCTGGTGGTGGAAAACTATCCCACCGCTCAAATTGTTGCCGGCGAACTAGTCGCTATGTAGTTTTCTGTATTCGAGTGGCGCGTCTCATGACGCGTCACTCTCATATTTTTCACAAGAAAAGAGGAGTAACCATGACTATCACCGTAGTACACCCGTCACGATTAAACCCCGATGAAGAACAAGTTATATCGGAGATATTACGACTACATCGGGTTTCTGACTATTCGTTGATTACGTTTGAAACAATCAATCCTATCAGTGATAACAAAGCTAATGCACAGTTAGAAACTGCTATCCAGACTGGCAATCACGATGACGATATTTTTATCATCGGTGTTGGAAGTGCCGGAACTAACTGGGGTGGCTTCAAAGCTTGGATACGAACACTGAAGGAAGTAACCTTAGGAGAAAACAAACCGTTGGTGCGGTTCTACTGGCTCAATGAGTTCTTTGATACCTGCACATTGGAAGGTGTTTTACCTGAGGAATAGGGGAGTTTACTCATGCAAACACTGCGTATACCCGTTCGGCCAGAAAATGATCTTACCTTTATGATGGGGCGAACAGCAATACTGCTTGATCGTGATACCCCTGATTGTATAGAAACTGCTCTGGCCCAACTAGAAACCATTGAATGCAACGGTTTTATCCTCACCGTCGTGAGATATGACCGTGAACTTCGGTGCATTGTCGTCGGGAAAGATGTTGTGGGAGTGGTTGAACAAACAATACCATTAACCACCTAATATGCTTATCCAATAGATTTTGGATACCGTAAAGGAAGTAATTATGCATATTCCGCCCCCGATTACGCATATTATTATCGCCCCAGCTCATCCAATCGAAAAATTTTTAACAAGCACATTGGCTGAAGCTGGAATAGAGGCACAAAACGCGTACCAATTTAGACAGATTTTTACTGAGACTAGTATCATCGGTCTCGTAGAACAACTCAGACAACTCATCCAATCATTAGTACGAGAACAAGAAGGGCTGACGTTTCACGTCATGCTTATGTATCCTCAACCTAATGACGATGAATGTCAAATTCTGGAAAAATTGATTCAACGCATCTTAGCTCATTTTATCAGTACACAAAATGGGTTTTTGACCGTTCATGGATTCGAATACTCTAGTTTCGAGACTATGAAAAGTCATCGTTAATTTTCAGCGGTAGCAAGCTTTTTGCTGACCCTTATTTTATGCGTTAATCATTTGATGAAAACGCCTATTACCGCTATAATGCCGGCAAATTTTAATACCTTATCGGTATGTATTTAATGATAGTATGTAGGTATTTTGAACGTTAACAACCAAGACACATATCACCCCCGGCAGGAAGAAAGGGGAAAGAAGTCTTTGACTCCTTCATAGATTTCTTCCCCCCTTTTTTCTTCGCATACCTCGGTATGCGTTCGTCTCCCCATCTGAGATCTCACTCCCTCGTGTTGATCTCTCC
>JAGQKX010000102.1 GCA_020429905.1 candidate division WWE3 bacterium | reverse complement strand
TGCCGTATCCCAAAACAGATAGACTGCTAAACGTGCTATGCTTAATTGATGTGGTACGTATATATCTTACGGTGTGAAAATGGTTCACTCTATACCGGAATTACGAAAGATGTCCAAAAACGTTTTCTCGCCCATAAATCCGGCACCGCGAGCAAATATACCCGAGCACACCCTCCTACTGAAGTTCTCTTCACCGAAGAACATCCGTCACGCTCTGAAGCATCCAAACGGGAATACGAGATCAAACAATATACCGTACAGCAAAAATTAGAGCTGTTGAAGAATGATGTGTAATTTTCTCAACAAATTCTCAAGAACAGATTTTATTCTAAGTATACTGTAAGGAGGTGAGCGCATGGAAACACAAGACAATCCTACCAAACGATACATCATTTATGGATTACTGGCTATTATCATTGGGCTCTCGGGCTATCTGTATTCTACCGATAATTCTGAGCGTCCCACATCGAACGGATCTCCCTCACCTACCCCTACGAAGACTTCAACACTGACGCCTACCGTCGGCTCCGTAGAGGCGGCTGAAGATATTCCCGGTGAGATGCTAAACGAAGATCAGTCAGTAAAAGAATTCACGATTGAAGCAGGAAGCTTTTACTATACCCCAAATATGATCGAGGTACAGAAAGGTGATACGGTCAGAATTATCATCGAGAGTGTCGATATGATGCACGATTTTACCTTAGATGCATTTGGAGTTCAGACACCGGTAACTCCCGCAGGCTCGTCAAATACTGTTGAATTCGTGGCTGATACCATCGGTAGTTTCGAATTCTATTGTTCAGTTGGCCAGCACAGACAGCTTGGACAAGTTGGAACGTTAATCGTTACAGAATAAGGTGTGGATACCTTGGTCGATGAAAAACACGGGCACTCGAGCTCGTGTTTTTTATTTATCAGATTTGGGAAGGACAATGGTAAAAGTAGTTCCGTGGTCAATTTCACTCGTCACAGAAACCGAACCGTGATGCTGAGCGATAATCTTTTTGGCTACAGATAATCCAAGCCCGTAACCAGATGCAAATACACTTTTGTTTCTTGAGCTATCCACTCGATAAAATCGATCAAAAATATGCGGTAGATGATGCTTTTCAATTCCGATCCCTTGGTCGGCAAAATTGATTTGAACTGTTTTTCCTTTCGATTTGGCAGTTACCTTGATGGTCGTTGATTCAGGACTATACTTAATGGCATTATCCAAAAAAATAGTTACCAGATGCTGTAGTGATTCATAATTTCCTTTAACGTACAATGGGGCATCTGACATCTCGTCTTCAATCGAAATCTGCCTCGCATCTGCCAACGGCTGGATATGTTTAATGGCATCCTCGATACACTCGGTTAGTTTTACGGAAGTAAAGGTGAGTACACCGGCATCTTGTTTGGCTAACCGTAACAAACTTTCGGTAAGTGACTGGAGGTTATTTACATCACGTAAGTTATCATTCAGCAAGGTTTTAATATTTTCAGAGTGTGATTCATCCATTAAGTTAACTTCTAAAGCTGTCTTTAATGCCGTGATGGGAGTTTTCAATTCATGTGCTGCATCGCCAACGAACCGTTTTTGTTCCTCCATAGCATCTTGCATAGGTTTGAGCGTACGACCTGAAAAATAGTATCCAGCAGCGGCAAAGATAATCACAATAATGCCATTGATCGCGAATAATTGAACAATGATTCGTTCTTTTGCGTTTTCGACATCTTCTGGCAGTATTTGAAGTGCCTGTTGTTCTTGCATTCCTCGTGGAAACAACCGCGCGCGCTCCTGGAGGAGTCTATTTTCAATGACTTCAAACTGATCGTCAATCACTTGAGCGGTTCGAAAATACAGCGCAGTACTGATGGTGCTGCTGATAGTGACAAGCAGGAGTGTATACAGGATGGTGAGACGTAGTCGTGTTTGATTGTACATAGATTTTATTCTCCAATTTTATACCCAAAACCACGAACTGTCTGAATGAGTGGCTTTCGGTTAGGAAATGGCTTATCGATTTTATTGCGTAAATAGCCAATATATACTTGAGCGGTATTTGGGAGGACGTCAGCATCGAATTCCCACACTCGTTCAGTAAGTTCTTCTTTCGAATATACCGTACCGGGGGTTCTCATCAAAAATTCTAGCAGGGCGAATTCTTTTTTTGACAGGTCGATCTTTTTAGAACCCCTCTTTACTTCATAATTTTTAGGATCAAGCGTCAGGTCACCCACCATTAGTTCTTCTACCAATACACCTTGCGGTCTGCGGCTTAAGGCGTGAATTCGAGCGATGAGTTCCTCAAAAGCAAATGGCTTGCCAAGATAATCATCCGCTCCAGAATCAAGTCCATTTACTCGGTCCTCGACCAAAGTTTTTGCCGTAAGCATAAGAATTGGAGTCGAATCTCCTTCAGCACGCAGTTGTTTACAAATCGTAACGCCATCTTTTCCGGGAAGCATCAAGTCAAGGATAATCACATCATATTCTTCGCTTGCGGCAAAAGAATAGCCGTCATACCCATCATAGGCCACATCCACAATATGGGATTTTAATTCCAACCCCTTTTTGATATTGTCGGCAATCCGTTTTTCATCTTCAACCACCAGTATTTTCATATGCTGATTATCTTACATTTTGAGATTGAGAAAAAGTTGAGAATACAACCAAGGTAATAATGTAAAAGACGCTTGACATTATTTTGCAATCAGGTTACGGTATACGTATGAACAAAAAATTGCTTCTGTTTAGTTTTATTTTTGGCCTCTCTCTTTTATTTGCTATCGCCTTTTATATCTCAACTAAAGACAGTTCTGACATGATGGAGATGGAGAAGGATGATAACGCTATGGAACTGCAGAACGAATCCGAAAAAATGGATGATCATTCGGATGAAGATGATGCAATGAATACTGATGCAGAAATGAATGAGATGACTGATGATTCTTCCAGTACTTCTCGCTATATAGATTACTCTCCTGAAGCATATGCAAATGCTGAAGGGAAAAAACGGGTGCTATTTTTTCACGCTAAGTGGTGCCCAACCTGTAAAGCGGCAAACATTGAATTTATGAATAATTTAAATTCAATTCCTGAAGATGTTGTGGTCCTAAAAACGGACTACGACACCGAATCCGCATTGAAATCACAATATGGCATCACCTACCAACATACGTTCGTGTATGTCGATGCGCAGGGAAATGAAATTAAAAAATGGAACGGCGGCGGTATTACTGATTTAACCGCG
>JAGQKX010000101.1 GCA_020429905.1 candidate division WWE3 bacterium | reverse complement strand
CTGATCCAAAGAACCCCATAAAGGCTATTGAGATCATGAACCAACATATCGTACATTTTGACTCAACACTCCTTGAAGGCTGTGGACACATGTTTTTCGGTTTCGAAGCAGACGTATCCAGAGAAGTATTTTCATTTATCCAAAAGGTGAAAAACACGTCATGAAATATGTTATCGAATATTGCTTAGAATTAATGGTCTTCGTATCGGGAACATTTGTTATCCTCATTAATCCTACATGGAGTGCGTACTCCCCCATGCTCAAAGGATTAATTATCGTTATCCTCTTGAGTGTATTAATTTTTTCTAGTCTGAAAAGAAGGAAGTCGAAAAATATGCAAACTTTTTGGGCCCAAGAATGGGATGAATTTAAAGAAGAAATACACTTTGTCAGCCTTAAATCGTGGGAACGATTAGGATTAGCAATAATTTTAGCAGGCATTATTGAGATTGGCTTACTCATTGGCCAAATGTACGTTGTTGGTGCAAAACAACCCTCCCAGGGTGTGTATTTAGGATTACCTTTTGGATTCTATTCATCAGTAACAGGCGCTATCCTCATCTTGCATCTGGTCGAAGACATCATCATCATGGCGTTCACAGTTTACAGTTTGTTGTATTTATTCGTAAGAAATCAATCGCGCTGAGGACTAAAGATCTTCTATTCCGAACACCGGTGCGGGAGATTCCGGGGTTTCCATTTCTGGGGCTTCCTCTACAAGAGCCACCATTTTTTGCTGGAGAGTATCTAAGTTCATATGAGTAGCAGCAGAAATCCCTACAGTTTCGATTCCTTCTTTCTTAAATAATTCCGCTGTTTTTTCGAATAGCTGCTCATTTTCTGAGATATCCAATTTGGTAATAACCACTAACTCAGGCTTTTCTGTCAAAATAGCAGAGTAATCAGAAAGCTCATCACGAATGATTTGGTACGCGTTAAGCACCGCTTGTGCTGACAATTCCATCCCTTGTTCAGTTGCCGCTGAAAGCGGGTCAATCAAATGAACCAATACACGCGTTCGTTCAACATGCCGAAGAAAGTCGTCGCCCAGTCCTTTACCCTCTGCCGCTCCCTCAATCAGTCCGGGAATATCTGCTATCACTAACTCTCGGTCATATACCTGCATGACGCCAAGGTTTGGCTGTAATGTGGTGAAACGGTAGCCAGCAATTTCTGGTTTAGCGTTGGTCATTACTGATAAAAGTGTGCTTTTACCCGCATTTGGATATCCAATAAGGCCTATATCGGCAATAAGTTTCAATTCGAGCGTAACGGCTTTTTCTTGGCCCGGAGTTCCAGGAGTAAACTCTTTAGGCGCCTGATTTGTAGATGATTTAAAACGCGTATTTCCTTTTCCTCCTTCACCACCACGAGCCACGAGTGCAACTTGACCATTTGCCTGAATATCAGCGATGAATTGATTTTCATCTGATTCTTCATCAAAGACAAAAATCATGGTTCCCACAGGCACTCTAAGATAGAGGTCTTCTCCAGATGCTCCAGTCATGTTACTTTTACCCCCGCGTTCACCTGGCTGTGCTTTAAAATTTCGCTTTTGTTGGAAATCTAACAAGGTCGACAGATTATTATCGCCGATAAAATATACGTTTCCACCATCTCCGCCGTCACCACCATCAGGTCCCCCTTTGGGTACATAACGCTCTCTACGGAACGACACGATTCCGTCTCCCCCATCTCCAGCTTTGATAGTAATTTTTGATTGATCAACAAAATGTCGCATATTAATTTAATGAATGTAAAAATGAATCGATGGCTGTAATCAGTTGATCAGTATCACGATACGAAACGAGATGCTCTGAAACAACAGTGAGCGATCGAGATATTTTCATTCCTTCACGATACACAAGTAAGATCGGTACGTTATTCATATCAGCCCAGCCAAGTTCAATCCCTAGGCCGGTAGATGGAAATGATACTTCTGCAATCATCGCATCAGCCGAGCGAAGATACGTTTTTGAATCAAACGGTTCTTCACTATTTTCATGAGGCAAAACGATCTCATGGTGCTTATTTAAATCACTATTGCGAATGGGAAGATATAACTCCGTTTTGAAATCAAATCCAGATGAATGCCCTACATAGATCTTCATGGAACACATTATACAGTAAAGACTGATGGAAAAATAAAGGTAATTACATTACGGCAAGCGGGTTAATTGCACGACCACCCTCTTTTACAACGAAGTGTAAGTGACATCCGTAAGCGATACCAGTGGCACCGGTATATCCAATAACGTCACCTTGGCCAACTGAAGCACCGAGCGGAACAGCTGTTTTGGACATATGAGCATACTGGGTGACTCGTCCGTCTGGATGAACTAACTCTACCATGAAGCCATATCCACCAGCTCTCCAGCCAGAGTAAACTACAGTACCATTATTGGAGGCCCAAATAGGCTCACTACAACCTTTGGCAATATCTAAAGCAGTGTGATAGTAACTTGAATATTGAGTGATTTTTCCTGGCGTTGGCATGATGTAACCTGCAGAGGTTCCCGGGACACTTTCTAATGATAACCCACCTGTTGGAGCTTCTGCGGTTTCGGCACTTGCTAATACTACAGCTTGCTGTGGGACAACCTGTGGAACTTCTGCTCCAGGAACAACTAATACATCACCATTGAAAAGATCGAATGGAGGTTTGAGTAAGTTAGCATCAACAATAGCTTGTGGTGAAACGTTATATTTTTCAGCAATGCTTGCCACTGATTCACCGTCGGAAACAGTATGAGTTAACCCCTCAACCGGAGGAATCGTTAGTGATTCGCCTGGGTGGAGCATCGCGTTTTCGGAAATATTATTTACGTAGGCAATAGCGTCAACCGGAACTAGATATTCCACTGATAACGCTGTTAAGGTGTCACCTGCTTCTACTGTATGTGTTACCACTTGATTAATCGTAGGAATAGCCTCAGATGAGCTTGAAATGGATTTTTGAGGCACCATCACTAATGTTTCGGTTGTTTTGGCAGTCATAGCTGTTGTATCTAATTCAGCTGCGTTAGCTAGTGTTTTGCTTGCAGCCAGATCAAAAGGCACGACAGCAGCAAAAACTCCAAATGATACTGTTGCCACCGTCATACGTGGATGAGCACTAAAAAGCGTTTCACGACGCATCAGAAGGCGCAATATCGACTTTTTGGCCTTCCAGCCCTGATATGTAGCCATTTGGATGATTTTCACCGGTAATACGGCAAAAAAGCTAAAATACACCGCAAAACGGCTTAAAATAGTTGAAATAAAGGTTGTGAATTCGGTTATAAGGCCTGTAATAGCAGG
>JAGQKX010000100.1 GCA_020429905.1 candidate division WWE3 bacterium | reverse complement strand
ACCTCCTCAGGTAACGGTATAGTTAATTGGGAACGTGCTATCCCAATTGATTAGGATGAAATCATTGTATTCCTCAGGTGCATCTAAAACAACGAGATGTTATGGGATATTTGAAGCGGTATCATCTATGTATTACTATATAAGTGTAATGCAAGAGATGCCCAAACCACCGGTAAAACGCAGAGTTCAACTTCTGTTTTCGTACGCCAAAACTAAATTAGTGAATGTGCATCATCGTTATTTTTCTACCCGACGGGCGTTAATCCGTTCTTCTTTGTACCTGTTGACAGTGGCAATCTTATCAGTAGCTGTGATTGGAAGTGTATTCCCCGATTTGTTTCACTTTGGTATTGGACGACCGAGTTCGTACGTCCCCATTCAAGAGCTAAACGGCAAGCCGATTGTGTTGGCAGACCGAAGCGAAATTACCATTGATGCCGAAATTTCTGACTCAATTGGGGTAAGTGATACCAGTGCTTTTGTCGTGACTGCAAAAAATGGAGTCGAGGCGCAGACGATTCAATCGAATTTAGCAGTTGACCCTCCTCTTGAATTTACTACTGAACAAATTAACGAAAATCAGGTTCGTGTTATTCCGGGATCAGTGTTAGGTGACAATACTGTCTATTCCTTCTCTCTCGATGATGCTGCCGTGGATTCAGAAGAAGCGGTAGGAATTCCCTTAAAATGGGCCTTTCAAACTAAGGATACGTTCAGAGTAATTAGTGCTATTCCCCGAAACGAAGCCAATAATGTTCCGGTCGATACGGGAATAGAATTTGTCTTTAGTCACGAAAATTATGAAGATATCCTGCCGTATGTCACGATCACTCCGTCAACAAATCTTACGTTTGAGCGACATAAGAAAACTGCTGTCCTGATCCCAGAAGAACTTCAAGCTGGAACTATTTACACGATTACACTGAATAAAGATCTTTCGGCTGCGAATAGTGATGAAACATTGGGTGAAGATTACACGATCACTTTTGAAACGGCTCCCAAAGTTGAATCGAGTACTGTCTCACAGAACAACGAATTATATTTTGACTTCGGTCGTCAGTTCATTGAAGTGCCGATAGATGAAAAACCGGCCATCGGTGTCTATTCTTATCCAAGCAACAATACGGAAATCGAATTAGACTTCACAATCTATCGCTATACCTCGTATGACCAATTTACATCTGAAATCGAAAAACGAAGCAAGATGCCGACATGGGCCCGCTATACCTGGGAAAAGTACGAAACCAATACTGATAATCTAGAAAAAATTAGGGAGTTTAGCCTGCCAGTGGTTCGAGGTAATTACCAAGGATATGTCGTGTTTCAAGATCCGTTACCTGAGGGTCAGTATGTAGCGGTTGCCACTAATGGCGAATTTACTCGGAGTATTATTTTGCAAGTAACAAACATTTCAGCGTATCAGACAACAACCAAAACAGATACGCTGGTTTGGGTTCACGATTTAGCAAACCAGAAACCTTTGGAGGGGGCAGAGGTCTTACTTAGAGATGGAACTCGACTGGGTACTACCAACGCCGAAGGTATTGCGACCTTTGCTACGCCTGAATCTCTGAAAACGCTAAAACAGGCGGAATATTTTTCGGTTCAGACAGGTTCTTCAATGATCATGATTCCCATCAACCAACCCTACATTGGACCATATGGTTATTATTTGAGCGGAGATTATTACTATTGGGATTGGACGTCAGGCAACGAATCGTATTGGGAATATATGTATGTTGATCGTGAGTTGTATCGTCCTACTGATGAAATAAACGTCTGGGGAATTGCTAAGGAACGAGATGATCTTTCGAAGAACATCGATGTCACGATTACCCTTCACCGTCCAGGTAACTTTACTGATCAATATACTTCAGGAGTCGTCGTTTCAAAAACAGTGACCACGAATGACTTTGGTGTGTATCAAATCAAGCTTCCGTTAGAAAATGTAAATCCAGGATATTATTACATTTCTACCTCTACCGGTTCAACGCATTATGTGTCTATTAAGAAATTTACCAAGCCTGCCTACACCTTAGACATTACCTCAGGAAAAAAGGCAATATTTGCTGGACAGTCAATAAACTTTTTTGGCAAGGCTGCCTTTTTTGAAGGCACTCCCGTTCCTAACGTGGAACTGACATATAACGGAGTTAACAGCGGAGAGGTTACTGCTGATGATAAAGGTGAATTTTCGGTTGGCTACACCCCTGAATATGACGATTCAGATTCATATCCACAATCTGCATATCTGAATGCACATGCCAAATTAGAAGAAGAGTCTGATATCTCAGGAAGAGCAAGTGTTCGCGTTTTTGGTCCCAGAGTGATGATGGATACTTCTACCAAGTATCCCGAATCGGGTAAGGGGGTTGTTGAAGCGTATGTATATAACGTTGACTTAAGTCAGATTAATGCCGGAAGTTCGAGCGACTACCATGGGGATCCCGTCGCGAATAAACAAGTAACCGGCTCAATCACCGAATATTATTATGAGCGGATAGAGGATGGCCAATACTATGATTTTTTGAGCAAGAAAGTAGTCAAAAAATACAAATACGAACGTGTAAATAAGGACTTAGGAACGTTTACGATGAAAACTGGATCCGACGGAAATGCCTCGCATACAGTCAACATGAAAGAGGATCGTCGTTATCAGATAGAATTGACCGTTACCGATTCGGATGGACGAATTGATGAGGCGACCGTCTATCTCTATGATTGGACTGGGACATATTTTTCTCGAAGTGGATATGGCAGTGGAACGTACAATCTTCAAGTAGTAGCGGAGGACGGCAAAAATAGTTTTGGACTTGATGAAGACGTACATATTTTATTCAAAGATGGAGTCGTCACAATGCCTGACGAATCCTCTTCGCCATTTCTTTTCTATCAAGCACAACGTGGGCTTCGTCATTTTACCGCACAAGATTCTGCAGAATATTCTTTCAAAATGAGCGATGACAAAGCTCCGAATGTTTACATTTATGGGGTTTATTTTAATGGAGTCACATATGAACAAACATCGCCACTTCAAATTGACTTTGATCAGGAAAGTAAAGAATTAGATATCTCCGTATCCTCAAATCAAAAAAGATATCGGCCAGGAGATCAAGTCACGCTGAATGTCAGTACCAAAAAACCTGATGGAAGTGGAGCTGCTTCAGATGTCCTATTGAGCGTTGTTGACGAAGCTATTTTTGCTCTTGAAGAGCAATATATCAATACCCTCGACTCGTTGTATGAGAGTGTTTCGGCGGGGGTTTTATATCGCTACGCGACGCATGAATATCCGGAAGATTTTGGTGT